>JAFGUD010000198.1 GCA_016938685.1 Bacteroidales bacterium
ATTTCCACCCCTTTTGAAAAAACTTTCAGAGGGAGTTTTATGTTTGGCGAAACTTCAAAATATGCTTCACCGTCAAGATATATATTTCGTTCTTCCTGGTTAAACTGATTAGAATATTTTATTTTGGTTTCTGAATTTACCCAGGCCACCGAACCATCGGGCAGGGTTAATCTGCTTTGCTTTGCGGCGGGAACATAAATCTCAGAATAAACCACATTTTTATGAGGGTGAAATACCATATTATTCAGAATGGCGTAAAAGGTAACTGAAAATATAATTATTGCTGCTGCTGCCGCAATCCGCCAAACCAATGCCGATGCATGCAGTATCACTTTTTTTGATTTTGAATCGTGGTATTTTTTCCAGGTGTCCTCAAAATTACTGTGTAACTGAGTTTCTTTTATTTCCTTTTCCGACACGGTATCCTTGAGCGAGTGCAAACCTGAAATAATTTTGCGTGCTTTTTCTGCCTCCGGTTTTAGCTCCGGATGTTGCTCAAAATATTTTTTCCAGGTTTTGTCCTTTTTTTCTGTATTATTCAGAACAAAATCATTGAACTCGTCATCCATTAAAAAATCATCCGTATTTCCTGGAAATGTTATCATGCAATTTTTATCTGTTTTATAAATGCGGGTAGCTCAGATTTGTACTATTCAATAATTTTAATGTTATAAAATTTCTTAGTCCACATTTTACAAGGTGAATCAAATTCTTTTTATTTCAAATTATTTTTGAAAAACAGTTGCATCAGTACCACCATTTTTCCTTTTGGAATTTCATTGTCAAAATCTTTCCTGATTTTAATCAGCGCATTACACAGTGTATTCCTCACTGTTTGATAAGAAATTCCCAAAATATCAGCAATTTCCTTATTATTAAATCCCGAATAATATTTAAGGTACACAATTTCTTTTTGCCTCTCTCCGAGATTATTAACCGAAGAAACCAACATTTTCAAAAACCGGTTGTGTTCCTCATCTTTTCCATAATCCGGCTCAACGGCCTCATCAAAATGAAACTGTGGGTTTGCATTATCAAATAAATCGGTTACTTTATATTCCTTTGAATTCAATGCCTTAAACAAGCGCCGCCGAATTGAACTAAAAAGATAAAACCTGATATTATCCGTGTTCCCCAAAT
>JAFGUD010000027.1 GCA_016938685.1 Bacteroidales bacterium
AATCAAAATTTAGCAACAAATACAATCATGACCAATAAAAAACCGACATATCAAGAATTGAAAATTCAGGTTGCAAAATTTAAAAAGCAAAATGAAGATTTAAAGGCATTAATTAGTCATTCTCCTGATATCATTTATAAATTCTCGAATAAAAGAGGCGGTTTATGTTGGTCAGATAGCGTAAAAAAAATATTAGGATTTGAGCCTAATGATATAAAAAATAATCCTTTTCTCTGGCATAACTCAATACATCCGGATGATAAAGCACATGTAATTAAAGCCATTGAAGATTATCATAAAGGGGCAGAATACAATATTGAATATCGAATAAAATCAAAGTCAGGCAAATGTATTTGGTTGAATGATTATTTCATGCATAAAACAATAACAGACAATGAAATTATTATTGAAGGACGCGCCGCAGACATAACTGCAAGAAAACAAGCTGAACAAGAATTAAGCGAAAGCGAAGAGATATTTAAAGCATTAGCCGATACTTCGCCGCTTATAATTTATGTTTCGACAGGAATAGAAGAAAAGGGAAAATACATCAATAATGCTTATAAACAAATATTAGGATATACTTTGAGAGATGTTCCAATGGTAGAATATTGGTGGGAATTGGCATATCCTGATGAAAATTATCGACAACAAATAAAAGATGAATGGCAGAAAAGAGTTGAAAATGCCATAGAAAGCCAAACAGAGGTTGAACCAATGGAAACGGTTGCGGTTTGCAAAGATGGTTCAGAAAAGAATATTTTGTGGGGCTTTAAAGCAATTGGAAAGGAAAATTGGACTTTTGGGCTTGATTTAACCGAAATAAGAAAAGCCGAACAAAAATTGAAAGATAAAGAATTAGAATTGCTCAAATTAAATACAGATAAAGACCGTTTTATAAAAATACTTGCACACGACTTGAAAAATCCATTTAATTCGTTATTAGGTTTTTCAGATTTGTTGCTTAAAAATTTGCACAAATACGATAATATTCACAAGATAGAAAAACAAGTAAAAGCAATTAATACAGTAACACATCAGACATATCAATTATTAGAACAAATTTTATTGTGGGCAAAATCACAATCAGGCAAATTGATATTGGATATACAAAAATTTGATTATTTAAAAACAACAAATGAATTAATACAAACAATAGAAAATCAAGCAAATGAGAAAAATATAAAAATTAATTGTTTTGAAACAGAAAAAACAATTGTCTCGGCAGATTTGAATATGTATAAAACAGTAATGAGAAATTTAATCTTAAATGCGATAAAATTTACACATAAAAACGGACAAATAAATATTTATGCAGAAAAAAATCACGAAAATACGATTATAACTGTTTCGGACAATGGAATAGGAATTAATGAAAATGCGATACCAAAACTTTGGGAATTTAGCAACAATTATTCCACAGAAGGAACAAACAACGAAAAAGGAACAGGTTTTGGGTTAACCCTTTGCAAAGAGTTGATAGAGAAACACGGCGGTCAGATTTGGGTAGAGAGTGAAATTGGAAAAGGAAGCGATTTTAAATTTACTTTGCCGTTGATAAATGCAAACAAAACAGATAACTAATTGAAATAATGATAATTAAAGCTTATAACATC
Organism: Bacteroidales bacterium; assembly: GCA_016938685.1. Taxonomy (GTDB): domain Bacteria; phylum Bacteroidota; class Bacteroidia; order Bacteroidales; family JAFGUD01; genus JAFGUD01. The sequence goes on from JAFGUD010000027.1 coordinate 1,617, forward strand.
AGCTTGGGCGACCAGTGGGCTTTGCAGCTTGCTTCGTTTCGGCAGCTTCGCTGCCTTCACTACGCAAGCCGCAAAGCCC
>JAFGUD010000199.1 GCA_016938685.1 Bacteroidales bacterium
ACCTTGGACGAAATAAAACTTTGGAACAAGATTAGGGAAGGAGATGTAACATCATTAAAAAAGATACATTCGCTGTACTTTTATCAGATGTGTCTGTATACACATAAGAAAATTTCCGATAACCAAACGGTTGAAAATATTGTTTCAGATTGTTTTATCAGAATCTGGGAAAATAGAAAAAATATTCAAATAAAAACTTCTTTTAGATCTTATCTGTTCAGAGTTCTTCAAAATAGAATTTACGATTATTACAGAGAAAAAAAGGAAGAAATAATATTGTACCAGGAAGTACCGGATGTTGAAGAAAGATATAATTTTGACGAACAATATCGCTATGTAAAATTATATAAGGCTATATCAAAGCTACCAGAAAAACAAAAACAGGTGTTGGAATTAGCTGTTTTCGAATCCTTATCATACAACGAAATAGCACAAAAACTTAATATCTCAAAAAATACGGTTAAAACCCAGATTTCACGGGCCTATAAATTTTTAAAGGAAAGATTGGAACCCCGCGACTTTTATTTTTTTATTCCGATGCTAAAAAACTGCAACTAGAATAAATATTTTTATTTTTTGTCACCCTAAACCTGATTTTTTACGTCGTCTTAGTATGTGTACGATCTTTGTTTAAAATAAATAATTTAGTTTGCTTAAAAAAGAGCAGTCCATTGCAGACTGTTCTTTTTATAAAATTCTTACTAATTAATTGATAATGGTATCACATTCGGCTAAATATGTTTTTACAGTCGCTGTTAAATCCTGGGGTTAACATTAAATGAAATAAAAGGATGACAGACAACGAAAAAAAATGGGAACTAATTACGTCAAAGGTTAATAACGAATTATCGGAAAGCGAAGCCGAAGAGTTGGAGAGTCTGATGGTGAATGAAGATTGCAAGACTCTTTTTCACGAAATTCATTCCATAAAATGTGATCTCGATAATGTTCAAAAGCTGAAAAATTTTTCACAAAACAGGTCATGGGGAAAAGTTAACAGTCATATTCATAAAAAATATTATCGGCCGGGGATAAATATACTGAAATATGCGGCAATAATTCTCTTTGCCTTTTTTATAGGAAAATTTATTCCGGATAGAAAAATAAACATTCCAAATGGTACAACTGAAATAAGTGTTCCTTTGGGACAAATGTCAGAA
>JAFGUD010000200.1 GCA_016938685.1 Bacteroidales bacterium
AACGGTTGGCGGTATTGCCAGTGCCGCACTTTACAGAACTGTCAATGCGTGAACAGCCTCTGTGCGGCATTGGCAATGACCGCGTGTTGTGCCTCGTTTTTTTATCTTTCGGGAATACATTCATTTCTTACTTTTACTCCTTTCATTTTTAAACTGCTTTTCATTTCAAGCCAAGTTTTATCTCGTAATGTGCCTGCTGGATATAGTTTGTTCCTAAAGTCTTTTGTAATAATCCGAAGACTATTTGGTTGTTTACTCTGCGTTTCATATACAATTTCCTTAATGTCTTTTATTCTATAGATTTTTGTCAGCCAAACAAAATTGTGGTTTTTGACAATAAAATAGTCATTTGTTATACAAAAGAAGTGCATTAGCCATGAATTTAACAAAAACCAAAAAGTTCCAAATACTGCGAAAAAAATCACAAATCCGATTGGTGCCGTTTGTATTTTTGACACTAATAAAAACGCAAAAAATCCGATTAATCCCCAAAGCATAATTCCCCTTAAACTTGTAATTTGACTGCCTTTAAAAGTCTCAAATCGCTCAAATCTGATTATGTTTGAGTCAATTTTTTCAATTTGGGTTGGAATATATTCTTTCTTTTTGATTACGGTTTGCTCAAGAAATGACTTTATTTCCCAACTATTTGAGAATAAGTCATCAAATATGTATTTCTCAGTTCCATCATTGAATATCAGTGCTGTTCCTTCCATTGGAAATCTAATTATTAATCTAAAAGGCATCTTTCCAGTCAATATTACTTTTTTTATGTCTTTTATGTAAAATCGTTCATTCCCAAAAGTTATTAAGTGATTGTCAATTGATATTTTTGGCGAATTTTTCCAGTAAGCATACACCATAGAAAATGCCAAGAAATAAAAAATCAAACTAAAGACGGGTAAAAAGTAGTTCTTTGTCTCTGGATTATCTTTTTGAAGCAAATCAATACTTACAACTAAAAATAATGTTCCTAATGCCGCAAGAAAAAGGAATGCAAACACTAATACTGCATAAAATTTAACTGGATGTCTTTTTGAAGTTATAATTGTCATTTTTCTTTCTGTTGATTAAATGCTGTATCGTTTTTTTTAAATGAGGCACAAC
>JAFGUD010000201.1 GCA_016938685.1 Bacteroidales bacterium
GCATTTAGTTTTACAAAAATTCAATTTATAGTTTTAACAGAATCGTTAAAAAAAGAGTGCAAAGCAATTTCTATTTTTAACGAGGATCCTCGAAGAATAACAAAAATCATAGATTTTTTATTCTTCGGGACCGATCAACCGATCAACCGATCAACTGATTAACCGCTTAACCGATAAACTGGTCAACTGATAAACCGCTTAACCGATAAACTGGTCAACTGATAAACCGCTCAACCCCAGTAAAATTTGCAGAAATAAATTAAATTGATTATATTTGTGCAAATTGAAAATAAGACTTACAATATGCACACTTTTGTTAATAGGATAGTAAAGCAGTTTGTCAAAGAAAACCTTTCAGTATTTCCTGCTGTTGTTATACTTGGACCACGACAATGTGGCAAGTCAACTCTTGTCAAAAATATGTTTGATGAATTTGATTCTTTCCAATATCTTGATTTACAAAACAGAGATGATCTTACAAAATTAAGGGAACCAGGTTTGTTTTTTAAAGAAAATGAAAGTAGTACAATATGTTTAGATGAGATTCAGTTAGTTCCTGATTTGTTTTCCGTTTTACGAAGTGAAATAGATAGAAACAGAAGGAACTCTAGATTTATTTTATTGGGATCTGCATCAAGAGATATTATACAGAAAAGCTCTGAATCATTGGCTGGCAGGATTGGGATTATTGAATTAACTCCATTCTTAATTTCTGAAATAGAACATTTAGAAAATTTTACTTTAAGTAGATTTTGGTATAGAGGTGCTTTTCCTGACAGTTTTCTGGCTAACAGCGATACTGCATCAGGTTTGTGGTGTGAGAACTATTTAAGGACTTTTGTAGAACGCGACATTCCCAATTTAGGCTTTCAAATACCATCGAGGCAAATAATGCGAATGTTAAGTATGACGGCACATTTGCATGGACAGATATTTAATGCTTCAAAACTTGGAGAGTCTTTGGGCTTAACACATCCAACAGTTAAGCGATATCTTGATTTATTATCTCAAACTTTTATTCTCAGGGTTTTAGAGCCGTATAGTACAAACATAAAGAAGAGATTAATCAAGTCTCCAAAAGTATATATTAGAGACTCTGGCTTATTGCATAACTTGTTGGGCATAAGGGATTTTAATGCTTTGATGGGAAATCCTGTTTTTGGAGCTTCTTGGGAAGGCTTAGTGATTGAAAATATATGTTCTTCCTTACGAAATTGCCAATTTTCATTTTATCGAACTGCAACAGGTGATGAAATTGATTTAATAATTCAAAAAAATAATAAAACAATAGCAATAGAATGTAAAGCGTCAACAGCACCAAAACTAAGTAAAGGTTTTTGGAGAGCCAAAGAAATTGTTATGCCTCAAATGTCCTATATTGTCGCTCCTGTAAACGAAAATTACAAAATAAAGGACGATGTACTTGTCTGTAATCTTTCTGAAATTATTGAAATTCTCAGCAAAGAACTGCCGAAGTGAGCTCTTGTCGAAGCGTTTGTCTGCTCAACCGTTAAACCGCTCAACCGCTCAATCCCGTTAAAACAGAAATTGCATTTAGTTTTCCAAAAAATTCAATTTATAATTTTAACAGCATCGCTAAAAAAAGAATGCAAAGCAATTTCTATTTTTAACGAGGATGCTCGAAAAATTACAAATCCGCCGTAGGTCGGATTTTATTTTTCGGCACTGATCAATCCCGTTAAAACAGAAATTGCATTTAGTTTTACAAAAATTCAATTTATAGTTTTAACAGAATCGTTAAAAAAAGAGTGCAA
>JAFGUD010000202.1 GCA_016938685.1 Bacteroidales bacterium
CGTAGAAATTGCCGATAATGGTTTTTACAGCCAAAACAAAAAAAATAGAGATGAATTAAAAAGACGCTTCAAAGAACTCAAAGAAAGCAATCAAGTTGTTTTTACAACATTTCACCAGTCAATGAGTTACGAAGAATTTCTGGAAAGTCTGAAACCTTTTGAAGAAAACAAACAAGTTTATTACAAAATTGAAAATGGTATTTTCAAACAGATATGTAAAAAAGCGGAAGAAAAACCAACTGAAAATTTTGTCTTAATCATTGACGAAATTAATCGTGGAAATATAGCAAGCATTTTCGGCGAGCTAATTACCTTGATTGAACCTGACAAAAGAAAAGGCGAAGACGAAGAATTGTCTGTAAAACTTCCATACTCGAAACAAGATTTTACAGTTCCGAAAAACCTTTACATAATCGGCACAATGAACACAGCTGACCGAAGTGTAGAAGCACTTGACAGTGCATTACGCAGAAGGTTTGTTTTTGAAGAAATGCCACCGGACGAAACACTTTTAAACGAAGATTTTTTTGAAGTAAACTTGCAGGAAATTTTAAGAAAAATAAATTTAAGAATTGAAAAACTTATTGATAAAGACCATAAAATAGGACATTCATACTTTATGAATTTAAAATCTGAAATTGATTTACAAAATGCTTTCAAAAACAAAATTATTCCTTTGCTCGAAGAGTATTTTTATGGTGATTTTGTTAAAATAGGACTTGTTTTGGGTGAAAGGTTTTTAGATATTCAAGAAGGTGGCGATGATATTTTTATGAAACTGAGTGAGCAGGAGGGTGAATATTCTGACTATGAAAACAGAAAAACATATAAAACTACTGTTCCTGAAAAAATTGACGACTTTATTAATGATGTAAAAAACATCTATTTGTAATGAGAAACAAGACAATACAAATATTTGAGTACCAAAAATTAAAAGTAGGGCAATTTGAATGTTTTAAAAAAAATCATTTTGACATACTCGTAAAATACAACGAAAAAAACGAAAACAAATATTTTACTGTTGGACACGAAAGCATAGTTTTTAAAGAATACGTTGGAGTAATTCAAGTTGCTGGAACAACAATTGAAATTTTGCCAAAAGCAGATAAAGAAAATAGCAATGAAAAAAAATGGCAAGCTATTTTGCTAAATATGCTTAAAGAATGCCGACAATTAGAAACAGAAAGTATAAGTTCTGCAAGTTTAAAATTGAAATCAAATTCAATACTTGATTTGTATTTTGAACTGTTTTTAAAGGAAGTAGAGTATTTGATACATACAGGTTTAGTTAAAAAATATCGTAAAACAAACAATAATCTTAATGTTCTAAAAGGACAGTTAAATATACCAAAGCAAATTGTTAAAAACCTGATACACAAAGAACGATTTTACACAAATTATACTGTTTACGATAAAAACCACATTTTGCACAAAATAATATATAAAACACTGAACGTCATTAATAAAATAAACTATTCACCATATTTAAAAGACCGCTTGAACAGACTTTTTCTTGATTTTCCGCAAATGGAAGATATTAAAGTTAATTACAAAACATTTGAAAGTATTAAATTAGACAGAAAGACAAATCGTTACGAGAATGCAATTAATATTGCCAAATTGATTTTATTAAATTACAGTCCTGATATAATTTCAGGAAGAGATAATGTTTTGGCTATTTTGTTTAATATGAATGACCTTTGGGAGCAATATGTTTTAGTTAAACTTAAAAGATATGCAAACAAAAATAACTTAAAAGTATTTGGACAAACAGCAAAGCAATTTTGGAATTATAGACTTTTAAAACCAGATATATTGTTGATTAAAGATGAAGAAAAATACATAATTGACACTAAATGGAAAAATGTAAGAAACAAAGAAGTTTCAACAGAAGATTTGCGACAAGTGTTTGCATATAACGAATTTTGGAATGCTAAAAAAGGAATGCTTTTATATCCTGACATCAATAACGTATCAGATTTTGAAGGCGAATATAAAAATAAAAAGGACAATCATTTTTGCAAAGTAGGATTTATTAAAGTTGAACAAAACAACGAGAAATTTGCCGAAATGATAATTAATAAAATAATTGAAAAACAAGAATTTGCTTAACAGGCTACTTGGCGTCAGTGGTTTTGGGGCGTTTTGCTTCGCCTACGGCTTCGCAAAAACACCCCAAAACCACCGCCGCAAGTAGCTATTCGTTGAAGCAAATAATATATTCCATGTCAAAATCCTATGAACATTTAATTCTAATCGGAGAAGATTCTGACTTTAATTTGAATTTACTTATTGAGAAAATTAGTGGAATAAATTGTGGAGAAAATCAAGTTGAAATTAATGCAACCGATGATTCTATTTCGTTAACTATTACCGGTTGGAATTTTGGAATTGGCATGAATGATTCTGAGCATGTTTTGCAGGAGTCTGAAGAAATTGCAAATGACAATGTTAAAGATCACGATTTATATGAATCAATAAAATGCTGTAAAAGAAGATTAGAATTAGGTGGTGATCCGGATTTTGACATGGAATATTTTAATGATTTCTGCTTCGTACTTGAAAAGATTGAGTCATTTAGCAATATGTATACTTGGAATCCACACGAAGGATTTTTAAACATATAAAAAAGTATTTCAAAAAACCAAAACCGCTTTAAGACATAGTTTAGCCAAAACGACAGGTATAATATTAAACATCGCATCGTATGAAAATGTATATTATAGTAAAGGACAACATTCCAGACAAAATAGTTCCTGTAATAACCGCACACGCTTCATTAGCATGTTACAAAAGATTTGAAACCAATGAGAATATGATAAAATGGATTAATGGAATATTTAAAAAAGTCGTTTGTTTAGCCAATGAAATTGAATTTGAAAAACTGAAAAATGAAGCTGATTTTGTTCTATTAACCGAATCTTCGCTTGATAACAGAGAGGTTTGTTTGGCTTTTTGTCCAAGAGAGGAATACTCAAAAAAAATCAAGTTCCTAAAAATGTGGACGCCTCAAAATATATAAAATGGAAAATCAGGTTTATTATTGGTTAGTCAAAAATGGAAATATTCAGATTCAAAAAAACGAAGATTGTATTTCATTACAACTTGACTACGAGAACGGAGAGTGTTGTTTGCTAACGCGTTCAGACACTAATGAGATTATTGGCTTATTAACTAGCATCTCAAAAGAGATTTGGGAGGACCCAAATTATCAGAGAAAACCACATATAAATCACCTTTTAAAATACACTGAAAACGGATATTATTGGGAAATCGAAACATCACAAATTATTATAACATATAACGAAATTGAAGATGCTATAGAAATTAAATATAACGGAAATAGTAAGATGAATTTAGAAATAAACTATGTTGTAAAAATAATACAAATTTTGGAACATTTTACTCTGTCTAAGTATTAAGAGACTTGAAAAATATTTAGGGACTGTTTCCAAAAAAAATGTCAAAATATTGCTCACTTTTCGGATATTTTCTGCTACTTTTGTTGTAGTGGGGTGGTAATTACATTTCGGGCACACACTATTTGGGCAGATTATTACTGAAACTAAAAATGCAAACGTTCAATCTCGTTGCAAATATTTGTATTTTTGATAGTCCTGAATAGTTTAAGTGCTGTTCAGGTTAGCTAATCAAGACCAACATAACTATGATAATAATAAACTTTATACATAATTCTATTTTCTTGATATTTTTAGGTTTAGCAATTTATGTTTTGATTAAAAATAAAAAAGCTTTGCTTAATCAAATGATTTTTGGATTGCTTTTATTTTTTTCGCTTTGGAGTCTTGCACTATCGTTTATTGAAAATCCCCTTGCGAATAAGACAACCGCAGAATTTTTTGTTCATATCGGTAATTTAGCCGGCATTGGATATGGAATATTTGCCTTTTTAAGTATTTGTGCTTTTACAAAGTTAATTAAGCTTAATAAAATAGTTTATATATTATTAGCAGTTTATTTTACCTCAGTTCTGATATTTCAAATTACCACAAACTTTGCCTCAATAACAATAAAAAACAACCTTGATTTATGGGTTGTTGAATATAATAACAATCAAATATATCTTTTAGTCAGTTTAATACATAATTCATTAATTTTTTCCGGCTTTATATTGTTGGTAAAATTTATAAGAGGAAATATAGATTTTATTCAAAAAAAACAAGCCGGAATAATTCTGATTACTGCAATAATATCTTTTATACTATCATCAATAAATATATTTATCCCTAAATTATTTCCTCAAATTCAAATGCCACTTTTAGTTGATTTATGTATGATGGTATTTGCTGTCGGTTTTGTATACAGTATTATCAAATATGAATTATTTGAGATTACTCCAAAAATGTTTGTAAATCAAATTATAGATATTTTACCGGCAGGATTGCTTATTGCAGACACTAAAAATCAGATTATCAGATTTAATAAATCGTTATTAGAAATAACAGAAAGAAGTAAAAATGACTTTGAAAAAAAACAAATTAAAGGCATTATTCAATCATTATCAGGGCATGAATTTGACTTTGAAAATAAATCAGATTTTAATATTCAAGTTAATATTTTGATTTCTAAACAGGAACCTAAACCTGTTGTGTTATTTTTCAAAAAAGTAATTGATAAGCATAATAGACTAATAGGTTCAATAATTTTAATTCAGGATATTGAACAACTTATTAGTTCACAAAAACAATTAGAAGAACTAAATCAATCATTAGAAAACCGAATTGAAGAGCGGACTATCGAACTAAAATCAGCCAAAGAAAAAGCAGAAGAAAGCGACCGTTTGAAAACAGCATTTCTTCAAAATATGTCGCATGAAATCCGCACCCCATTAAATGCTATTTGCGGTTTTTCAGGAATGTTAAACATGCCGAAAATAACTGATGAAAAACGAGATACTTTTGTTTCAATTATTCAAAACAGCAGTAATCAACTACTTTCAATTGTAACTGACATTCTTACAATTTCTTCATTGGAAACCAAACAAGAAAAACTCAATATAAGCAAAGTAAATATTAATGAAATAATTGTTGATTTACTTACAATATTTAAAACCCAAGCACAAAATAAAAATATTTCACTTTATTCTAAACAACAATTAAACGACAAACAGTCGGAAATTTATACCGATAAAACAAAAATCACACAAATATTATCAAATTTACTATCAAATGCTCTAAAATTCACACACGAAGGATTTATTGAATTTGGTTATACCATTTTAGAGACACGCCACGGCGTGTCTCAACATCATGATTTACAATTTTACTTAAAAGACACAGGAATAGGCATAAAACCGGAATTACACGAAAAAATATTTGAACGTTTTCGACAAGCAGATAAATCAATACAAATGAATTTTGGAGGAACTGGCTTGGGACTATCAATTTCAAAAGGTTTTGCAGAGCTTTTAGGCGGTAAAATTTGGGTTGAATCCGAACCTGAAAAAGGCTCTACTTTTTATTTCACAATTCCTTATGAACCAGTCAATGAAATTGATAAAACAACATCACCTACAAAACAAAATGAAAATTTCAGAACGGTTTTAGTGGCAGAAGACGAAGAATATAATTTTTTGTTCATTGAAGAGCTATTAATTGATTTGGATTTGAAATTAATCCATGCAAAAGACGGGCAAGAAACAGTTGAAATATTTAAAACAAATCCAAAAATAGACTTGATTTTAATGGACATAAAAATGCCTATAATGAACGGACACGAAGCAGCAAAAATTATCAAAAAACTAAAACCTGATTTGCCAATAATCGCTCAATCCGCCTATGCTTTGGAACATGAACGTGCAAAATTCGAAGAGATTTTTGACGATTATTTAACTAAACCAATCAACGAAAAAGATTTAATTGAAATAGTTACTAAATATATTTAAACGAAAAAGAAAAATTAAAAATTGGCGAGGATTTGCTACCTCTTCATTTTTATTAATAATAATCGAAAATATGGTAATTTAAAGGCTCTGGTTTAAATTGACGATGGTATTTCAATTATTTCAAAGTAATGTTTTTCTATGCTTTTAAAGCGTTTCCAACTATCTAA
>JAFGUD010000203.1 GCA_016938685.1 Bacteroidales bacterium
CCTCATTCTTCGGAGTAGTACAAAATTGTTAACCTTTTTGTCACTCCGACGAAAGGAGGAGTCTAAAATATGCGAGTGGAGACTCCTCATTCTTCGGAGTAGTACAAAATTTGTTGTTATTAAAAAACTGTTACTTCTGCGATTAGGTAAGAAAAAGCAGGCTGGAACTCACTAAAAATATTCTGTGTTGGGATGACACAAAAACTTGAAATACTATAATATACAAACTAATCCAACAAGAAAAACGCAAAAAAAATTGAACTGAAACTTAATTTTATTATATTTGATAAAAATTCGATTATGCCCGAGAAACTAGAAAAAATAATTACTGAAATATTTCAAAATACATTTGATAAAATCCTAACCGAATACAATGATTCTAGTTCACTTGAAAATAAATTTTCTATTGCAGAAGAAGAAATTTCGAAACAAATAAATTATCCTTTTTACGTTTTTTCAATGCAACTTTTTCAGAGAAAAAAAGCTGAAATGATGTATTTATCAAAATCATTTAAGGAAATCACCGGCTTAGAAAACTATCATAAGAATGGAAAAGATATCTGGCATTATTTTTTAAATAAAGATTCTCAAATAAAATACATAAAAGCAATAAAAGAAATAAAAACCAAACCTGAAATTTCTTTTAAAAACTTAAATTTTACCACACCAACAAAAGAAGAAAAAGTTCTGCTTTCTGCCACCAAAATCATTCCACATAAAAACTCTAAGTTTATGCTTGGGATTATTATAGACATAAGTACAGAACCCGAAGTGAAAATTTCAAAACCGACAAAGGAACCAATTTTGAGCCATTATTTCACAAATATTTCAAAAACTTTATTCCTCAAACTCCCTATTTCTGTAGTAATTACGAATATTATCGGACAAATAATATATGTAAATCCTTTTTTTGAAAAACTTACCGGCTACAAAAGACAAGAAGTATTAAACAAAAACCCACGATTTTTAAAATCAGGTAAAACGCTAAAAGAAACCTTTGTGAATTTATGGGAAAATATTTCTCACGGAAAAAGCTGGGAAGGATATTTCATCAATTACAAAAAGAATAATGAAATATATTACGAAAAAGCCGTAATATTTCCGCAAATAGGCAAAAGCGGAATGATTGAAAGATACATTGGGCTAAAAACTGATATTACTAAAGAAGTAAGTCTGAAAAGCAAAATATTAAAAACCAATTCTGTTTTCAACAACATCATAAACACCTCTAACACAGGATATTTAGTCGTAAATGCAAACCATAAAATAATAGCATTCAATAATTATTTAATAGAACTATTTTCAATTTCAAACAACGATGCAACAACAAAAAAACTCCACGAAATAAATTTCCCTTACGAAAAAACAATTACAAAAATAGTAACCAGAGCCTTACAAACCGGCAAACATCAAGAAATTTTACATATTAAAGAAAAAAACAGATGGATTGAGTTATTTGTTGAAAAAAACACAGAAGAAACAGTAATTATTATAAGCAAAGACATAACACATCTTAAAAAAGCCGAAGAAAAACTAGTATTAAGATCATCACAGCTAACTGATTTAATAAATATTATTCAAGTAGCTATTTTTTCGATAGACTTAGAAGGAAAAATAAAAAACCTAAATCAAAAAGCATCAGAATTAGCGGGCAAAAAAAAGATAGAGCCAGGGGAAAATCTTTTTGACTATTTTTTCACAAAAGACGGAATTAAAGACTCAAAAATGGGAGAAATCCTATTAGGAAACACCAATGAATTAGAGTCTTTTTTTGGGGCAGAACAAAGTGAAAAAATAAAAGTTTCAGTAAGTACAACTTTTTCAAAAGATAAAGCTAATCAAGATATTATTTTTTGTGTAGTGAACGATATAACAAAATCACACAAAGAAAAAGAATTATTGGAGTATATAGTTGCCGAAAAAACAGTTGAATTACAAAACGCACTTTCGAAAGAAAAAGAACTAAATATCCTAAAAGGAGACTTTATATCAAAAACATCTCATGAATTTCGCACACCTTTAGCTACAATTAGTATAGCTTCGGAATTTCTAAAAAAACACAGCGACAAATTAACTCCGGATAAAATAGAGCAGAAATTGAGTAAAATAATGGAACAAACCCAAAAAATGATTGAATTACTTGATGATTTTTTGATGATTGAAAAATTTAACTCAAATAAAATGATTTTTTCGCCCGAAAATACTAATTTGTACAATTTTATTCTTACAATTGTAAATCAATACAAAGAGATTTACTCTACATTTGAAATAAATCTGACAAATAATTCAGATAGATTAGATGTTTTTTTGGACAAAAGATTAGGAACAAGTATTTTTCAGAATTTAATTGGAAATGCTATTAAATACAGCAACAACATACAAATTGTAAATATCAATATTTTTAGAATTGAAGACAATATCATTGTGGAAATTTCTGATTTTGGCATTGGAATTCCAAAAGAATTTCAAAAAAATATTTTTACGCCTTTTGTCAGGGCAGAAAATGCTGCTGTTCATGAAGGAACAGGACTCGGATTATCAATAGTAAAACAATCGGTAGAAGGACACGGAGGCAAAATTGAATTTTCAAGTGAAATAAATCAAGGAACAACTTTTCGGGTACATTTACCACTAATAAAATAAAAAGAAAACCCCATGAATAAAAAAATACTTATCATCGACGACTACGCTCCACTTTTGGAAGAAGTTTCTGAATTTCTAGAAATGGAAAATTACACAGTTTTTACAGCTAAAAATGGCGCCGAAGGTGTTCAAAAAGCAATAACAACAGAACCGGACATGATTATTTGTGATATTCTTATGCCTGAATTAGACGGTTATCAAGTATTTCAAACTATTTCGCAAATTCCTTCGCTGTCAACTATTCCTTTTATTTTTTTGACGGCAAGAGCAACTTCCGAAGACTACCGAAAAGGACTCGACCTGGGAGTTGACGATTATTTAACAAAACCTTTTACCATTGATGCATTGTTGTCTTCTATTACAAGACGATTTGAAAAAGTTGAAAAATACAAATCGGTAAAAAAAGACGTTGTTGAGTTTTTATTTACTAATCCAATGTTAGGGATATTTATTTTTTCGGAAACCGCCTTTGTTTTTCAAAACAAAAAAATTGAAGAGATAACCAGTTACACAACAAATGACTTAAATGAAATTGATCCAAGTAAAGTTATTATTGGAAACCTCGATGAAATACAAAAAAATCTTGGCTTGATTAAAGCCGGTATCCATAAAAGCCTTGATACTGAAATTGGCCTAATAAAAAAAGATAAAACAACTATTTTTATCAAACTTTTCATGAAATCTATAGTTTTTGAAGGCAAAAACAGTTTTATTGGTTGTATCACAGAAAAGGAACAATATAACAGTTCTAACGACGTAGCACCTAGTGTTGAGAAATTCATGAATTTCCTTGCTGACAATAATAACAAAGAAATATCGGAAGAAATATCTCTTCTGTACAATCAAATGAAAGTAGAAGAGAAAGTAAAAACAACCCTCAAAACAAGAAGATTTAAAATCAGTAAACGGGAAAAAGAAATATTAGAACTTATCTGTAATGGCTTCACAAACAAGGATATAGCAGAGAAATTATTTTTGAGTGCAAGAACGGTGGATAATCATAGAGCAAATATGTTGACTAAAACCGGAACTAAAAACACAGCCGAACTTGTGGCTTTTGTTGTAAAAAACAGACTTGTTGAGATATAAGACTTTACAAATAAACCGAAACAAAAAGAGCAAATATCAAGGAACCAATTACAATTCCAACAGTTTTTTAATTTTAACAAAAAGTTCTGTACTGTCTATTGGCTTTGAAATATACTCATCAGCTCCGGCTTCGATTAGTAATTCTTTTTCGTTGGACATGGCATAAGCTGTTTGGGCTAATATTTTGACTTTTATTTTGCGTTGTTTTATTTCCTGTAAACATTCCAACCCTGTTTTTTTAGGCATATTTATGTCTAACAGAATCAAATCGGGGATAAAATCTTTAAGTTCAAACATGAGTTCTTCGCCGTCATTCATCACAAAAACGTTGGCGTGAGTTTCTGCTAATAATTCGATCAAATATGCAACTGCAAAATCAGAATCTTCGGCTAAAAAAATGTTTTTGCCCGACAAATCAAGAACGTCCATTTCTTCTTGTTGTTTTTCAACAACTTTTGGTTTTTCTCCGGTTTTCGACAAAGGAATACTAAAATAAAAAACAGTTCCTTTGTTAGGTTCAGATTCAAGCCATATTTTACCGCCTAATAATTCTACAAGTGCTTTTGAAATAGTAAGTCCCAAACCTGTTCCTTCATGGTAAGAAAATTCATCTACCTGACGAAAACGCTCAAAAATCACCTCTTGTTTTTCTTTGGGGATTCCAATTCCTGTGTCTTTTACAAAAAACACAATATCGTCTGAATTTAGAGTATAGCCAAAAATGATTTTACCATATTCGGTATATCTATAAGCATTTGAAATTAAATTAGAAATAACTTGTTTCAATCTATTAGGGTCGCTTTCGATAAATATTGTTTCGTTTGTTATTCTGTCTAAAATCAATTCAACATTTTTATTTTCGGAATATTCTTTAATGTGAAAAAAAACGCTCTTAACATCTTTTACTAATTCCAAAGGAGAACAAGGCTCTATTGTGATATTTATCTGATTAGCATCTATTTTTGAAATATCAATTATGTCGTCTATTATTTTCAAAAGCTGATTTGACGATTTATGTATAATTTCAAGATAACGTTCTTGTTTTGGTTTTTCTAAGTTGTTTTTTTTGAGCAAAACCGAAAAGCCCAAAATAGCATTCATAGGAGTACGAATTTCGTGGCTCATATTTGCAAGGAAAACAGTCTTAAGTTTGTCGCTTTCTTCTGCTTGTTTTTTTGCTAACTCCAAATTCTCAATAAGCTTTTGCCTTTCTGTTATTTTCCAAACGTTGTCCATAAGTAAACTTAATTGTAAAACGTCTGTTTGATTATAATCAGATTCTTTGTTTGCAACTCCTACAACAGCAACAATTTCATTTTCTATAAAAACCGGAATAGCTAAAAATCGAGAGAGTTTTGTGTGTCCTCCGGGCAATCCTTTTTTGCCATTTTTATATTCATCATAATTATTAACAAGAATATGTTTATTTTGATAAATAACATCGCCCCAGAGACCTGATTTTTCTAGACTAATTTCTTTTTTAATTTCACTCATAATACAATTTTCCATTACAGCTTCAGAAAATGAAATATGTGTAAATTGTTTTTTTATTTCTTCATATTTGTATATCGAACCTATTTCACTATCTGTCAGTTTTATTGCTTCAGCTAATGCAAAATCAAATAATTCTTGAGTATTTTGAATTTGATAACTGCTAATTTTCACTAAACTTTCCAATCTTTCATTATTCCTAAGTATAGTTTCTTTTTGCAGAATATTGGTAGCCAATAATTTTTCGGTTGACTCATTCAAATCGTAAAGATGTTCATTTTGAGCTTTAAATTCCTCCAAAAGACTTTCATTTTCCTGATTTTGTTCAAGAAGTTTAATCTCAGCTTCTTTTAGTTCCGTGACATCAGTAATAATTCCGTTTGAATACTCAATTTTTTCGGGATTATTTTGAAAAGGAAGCCCTTTTGCCTGCGCCTGAAGCCAAACTAAACCTTTTTCAGGATGATTATATCTGAATATTTCATCAAATTCAAAGGGTGGTTGGGCTACTTTTAAAATTGCTTCAATAATTCGAGGATGGTCATTTGGGTGTATATTTAGAAACCATTTTTGAAAATTATAAAGGTCTTCTTTTGGCAAGCCCAAAATATCAGAAAGAGATGGACTAACATGAGTTACAATAGAATTAAAAGGTTCGCCCCCCTCTCTCAAACGATAAATGGCATAATTAACCGGATTATTTAATAATGATTCGTAATGGAGTTCACTTTCTAATATTTCTTTTTGATATTGGGCGTTTTTTTGTTTTTGTTCTATTGAATTTAAAGCAAAAGAAATATCGTTTGCTACTTCGTTGAACATTTCCTGCTCTTCGACATCAGAAGAATATTTTTTATCCAATCCAACTCCCAAATAACCATATATTTTATCCTTATATTTCAAAGTTTGAAGATAAAAATCTTTGTCATTTTCTTTGTCAAAGAACTCGCATTTTTCACATTCTTTAATAATATCCGAAGAGATAACAAGTTGATTGGTTTGATTGGCTTTTGCAATGCAATGAGGCAAATTATTACTATTTATAGAGTCAAAAAAGATATTAGCATACTTTCCTGCGTCTTTATTTATATTATAATTAAAACCTCTTTGTTCTTCAAATAAATAAATCCAAGAAAAATAGTATCCGTTTGTGTCAACCAGTTTTTTAATAACTTTTTCTACAAGTTCAATTTTGTCATCTTCTGTTACAATCAGCTGATTTACAGCCCTTACAGCTTTTAAAACTCTGTAAAGGTGTTTTTCTTTGTTAATATTTTGTTTTCGTTGGTAAGAATAATAAATTGATTTATTTATCAAACAATCGTTAAGTTTGCTTTTAACTACAAAATCCTGAGCTCCTTTATTAACAGCTTCTTGTCCTATAATATTATCATCTAAACCGGTAAGAACAATAATTGCAATTTCTGATACAACTTCATTTATTTTCTCAAAGGTTTCAAAACCATTGCTGTCCGGCAAATTTAAGTCTAAAAGAATTACATCAAAATCTTCTTTTTTTAAAATATTTAAGGCATCAGATAAATTCTCAACATAACTTGTATCATAACTAACTGTGTTATAAGCATCAAGACACTCACCAATTAAAACCGCATCACCGGGATTATCCTCAACTATAAGTATTTTAAGATTTTGTATCATTATTTATCTTTTTTTGGTAACACTACTATCCCCATCCAAAAATCTTCGATTGATTTTATAACTTTTATGAACTGGTCTAAATCAAGTAATTTTGAAATAAGACAATTTGCATGTAGTTTATATACTTTCAAAACATCCTTCTTTGCTTTTGATGTTGTAAAGACAACAACAAAGATTATCTTCTACAAAAAAAATTCAACAGTAATAACATTTTTTTCTTCATAACATTAACATTTACGTATATTCTAAAGGCTCTGGTTTAATATAGCGTTGGAATTTCGATAGTTTCAAGATAATGTTTTTCTATATCTTTAAACCGCTTCCAACTATTCG
>JAFGUD010000204.1 GCA_016938685.1 Bacteroidales bacterium
ACCGTTATGCCGCATGTTGAAAACAAAGAATTAGGAACACTTGCAATATATACTAATAAGACATACTTTTGACATATTAAAAGTACAAATTATGAAAACAGTATCATTAAAAATTGACGATTCAATTTTTGGAGAAACCGAAAAAATTCTCTCAAAAATTAAAAAACCAAGAAACAGGTATATTAACGATGCTATTGAATATTACAATCGGATTCAAAAACGTGCACTTATAGAAAAAAAACTAAAAAAAGAATCAGATTTAGTTAGAGCAGATTCAATGGAAGTATTAAAAGATTTTGAGGAGATTGACCATGTCGATTAAACAATATGAAATCTGGATTGCAGATTTAAACCCACAAATCGGGACAGAACCTGGAAAAACAAGACCTGTACTCATTATTCAGACAAATCTTCTTAATCAAATCCCACATCCATCGACAATAATCTGCCCAATAACTACAAATGTTAAAAAGGACTCAGATATTTTAAGGGTACATTTAAAAAAAGGAGAAGCAAATTTGCACCAAGACTGTGATGTAATGATTGACCAAATAAGAGCAATTGATAATAATCGGTTATTAAATAAAGTTGGGGATTTACCAAAAAAATTGATTGAAACGGTGAAAGAAAACTTAATGATAATAATTGATTTAGAATAAAAATTAATTTTCAAAATGGATGAAAAACATATTGATAAAGTAAAGCAGTTATTGACAAACTGGAACCCACTTGGAGAAATGAGAAATCAAATCCCGGATTTGGAAAATTATGAAACCGAAGCAATTGACATTCTATTCTTTATCGATAAAAAGTCTCCTGTAAATTACATTAACAAAATCATGGTTGATGTTTTATCTCAGGCATTTGGGCTGGACTTGAATTTAAAAACGACAATAAAATATGCTGAAAAGATAAAAACAATAATCAATGATGAATAAAACACGACGGCATAACAATGTGCAAATGTAATGCGGGCGGGCGTGGTATTCCAGCATTCGCGCCCTGTTCAACCACCGCCAATCCGTCTTTGACGGATGACGGTATTAAAAAGATATTTAGCAAAAAGCCGGCTTGGCTCCGTGCAAACCTGACAGTTGCGTGCTCCGAAACTCCGCACTCCACTTGTACCAACCGTTGGCAACAAGTGTAAAAAGACAGACGACCAGACAGATACGATAGTAATAAATAATTAACGAAAGAAAGAATTTAGCTTTTTGACAGGCCAGTGCAAATTTGATGGAAATTTATTTTGTTTTTTTCTTCCCCCCGCAAAAAAAGAAGAAGAGGTTAACGTAATGAAAATAAGGTTTTTTGCTTATCCGTTATCATGCCAGTAGTTTGAGGCAACAGCAATAGTTAATCTATCGAATAGCTTGTCGCCAAAGTATCTA
>JAFGUD010000205.1 GCA_016938685.1 Bacteroidales bacterium
AACAAATTATGACGGACACTATGATGCTCTTTGTTTGTTTGCTCAACAAAATCAGGTGCCAAACTTATTTACTCTTGGTGATAATGAATTAAGAATTTCAACAAATGCTTTGCCGCTTGACGAAATTGGAAACACTCATTTGCCACTAGGCATACGTTTATTCCAAAACGGTAATCAAACAATTACTTTTAATGGATTTGAAAGTTTTGAGGGGATAAGAATATTGCTTGAAGATACTTATGAAAACACAACTGTTGAGTTGAAAAATGAGCCTTCATATACTTTTTATCACAATTCGGGTATTATAACCGACAGATTTATTCTTCATTTTATTCAAAATAATGCTCCGGTTGTGGTTAATCAACTGGACGATATAAATGCTTTGGAAGATGAAGAACTTTTTGTATTTTTACCTGAATATTACTTTGAAGATAACGACTTATATGATAGTTTAATGTTTTCTGTAACATTTGCAGATGGCCAAGAATTACCTGATTGGATTTATTTTGATAATACTGAAATGTCATTTATTGTAAATCCTGAGAATGAAGATGTTGGTGAATATGAGTTGAAATTTACAGCTACTGATAATTTTAACGAAACTGCCGAAATTTTGTTTAATTTGAATGTGATAAACGTAAATGATGCTCCGGTTTTAGAAAATAAATTACTTGACGATAAAATAGATGCTTATGAAAACTGGATTTATCAAATACCCCAAAATACATTTTATGATATTGATCTTAAAGATATTTTAACGTATTCTGCTGAATTAGTTGATGGTAGCGAACTACCAATTTGGATGTTTTTTGACCCTGTGGAACGCACATTTAAAGGAAGTCCTACTAATACAGATATTGGAATATACAAAATAGTTGTAAAATGTACAGATTTATCCGGTGCATTTGTAACCGATGATTTTGCTTTAGAAATAAATGAAGTTACCGGAATTGATGAAAATAATGTTTCAATTGAAATTTATCCTAATCCAAGTTCCGGAATGTTTGTAATAAACAGTTATATTGCAGAATACAATTATGAAATTACTGATATTACTGGTAAAATGATTTTAAATTCAACATCAGTTTCTAATCATACAAATGTAGATTTATCTTCTTATTCATCAGGAACTTACACTATTAGAATGTATTTTAATGATAATACAACTATAACAAAGTTAATTTCTATTAAATAATTATTTGTGTGAATATATTAACAAAAACAGTTGCTTAAATTAGCAACTGTTTTTTTTATAAAAAAATCCAAAATTTTAAAATAACATCATGTTATTTTATCTAAAAAAATCAATCTTTAATTAATATTTAATACACTATGTATTAGAGCTTTAAATCTTTTTTTTGTTTTTTGCATAGTATTATCTTCCTATGTTTTATTAATTTTTTGTGATTTTTACAAAGGAATATTTCCATGTTTTTTTGCAGGATTTTTAACAATTTTATTTTTAGTCATTTGTAAAACTTCAATTATTTTTTTACGAGTTTGACGAGGGTAAATAATTTCGTCGATATATCCAACTTCGGCGGCTTTGTAGGGATTTGCAAATTTTTGTTTGTAATCATCTTGTATTTTCTTTAGTTCATCTGTATCAGAAACATTTCTGTGTAATATTTTCACAGCACCTTCAACACCCATTACGGCAATTTCGGCAGTTGGATAAGCAAGATTATAATCGGCACCAATATGTTTGCTGTTCATAACGTCATAAGCTCCTCCATAAGCTTTACGAGTAATTAAAGTGATTTTTGGAACAGTTGCTTCGGCAAAAGCGTATAAAAGTTTAGCTCCATGTTTAATTATTCCGCCAAATTCCTGAGTTGTGCCGGGCAAAAATCCGGGTACGTCTTCGAGTACTACTAAAGGAATATTAAAAGCATCGCAAAAGCGCACAAATCTTGCGGCTTTTATAGAGGAATTAATATCTAAAACTCCTGCAAGAAAATTAGGCTGATTAGCAATAAAACCAACACTTTGACCTCCCATTCGGCCAAAACCTATAACAATATTTTGTGCATAAAATGGTTGAATTTCAAAGAAAATTTCATCATCAACAATTTTAAAAATAATATCTTTAATATCGTAAGGTTTATTGGGATCTTCGGGAACAACTAAGTCTAAACTTTCGTCAATTTTATCAACCGGATCATTAGTTGGTTTAAATGGGGGGTCTTCCATGTTATTTGAAGGAATGAAGCTCAATAATTCTCGGAGCATCATCATAGCTTGTTCTTCGTTATCTGCCATTAAATGAGCAACTCCGCTTTTAGAATTATGAGTCATTGCTCCACCAAGTTCGTTTTTTGTTACTTCTTCGTGAGTAACAGTTTTAATAACATCAGGGCCAGTAACAAACATGTAACTGGAGTCTTTGGTCATTAAAATAAAATCAGTGATTGCGGGTGAATAAACTGCACCACCTGCACAAGGACCCAATATTGCCGAAATTTGAGGCACAACACCTGATGACATTACATTCCTGTAAAAAATATCGGCATAACCGGCAAGGCTTTCAACACCTTCTTGAATACGAGCCCCTCCAGAGTCGTTTAAACCTATTACCGGAGCACCCATTTTCATTGCTAAATCCATGATTTTTATTACTTTATTTGCATTGGTTCTACTTAAAGAACCTCCAAAAACAGTAAAATCTTGTGAAAAAACGTAAACTAAACGCCCGTCAATTTTTCCGTAGCCTGTTACAAATCCATCGCCCGGAATTTTTTGATCGCCCATGCCAAAATCGGTTGTTTTGTGAACAACAAATTTGTCCATTTCAACAAATGTATCAGGGTCGAGTAAAAGCTGTACTCTTTGTCGAGCCGTTAAAAGTCCTTGTAATTTTCTTTTTTCTATTCTTTCTTTTCCGCCACCAAGCTCGGCTTGGGCATTTCGACTTTCAAAGTCTTTAAATTTATCTTGTAGGTTCATGTTCTATTTGGAAGTTTTTAAAGTTCATAAAATTTTAAAAGTTAAAAGTTACCTGTGCATTGTGAATAAAGATTTCTAAGGTTTTAAAAACTATAAGTAATTCGCTATTTACTCTTAATTATGCACAATGCACTCCACTCAGCTTATTCAAGAATAACTAACTGTTGATTACCTTCAATTGCATCACCTTCTTTAACCATAATTTTTTTCACAATTTTATCACCCGTAGCTTTATATTCACTTTGCATTTTCATTGCTTCAACAATAATAATAGTGTCACCTTCTTTAAGTTTATCACCTTCATTTACAAGGATTTTCACAATTTTTCCGGGCATGGGTGTTTGAATAATATTACTGTCATCGGCAATACCGCCGGAATTTCTGCTTTGAGCGTATCTTGTTTGACAATCGGTTATTGTGGCAACCATATTATCTATTCCGTGATTGATGAAATATTTTTTGTGACTTTTTTCTGAGGGTGCAAGTTCAATATTAAATGAATCTTGTTCAAGAAGCAAAGAATATACAAAAGTGGAAGTTTGTCTAAGGTCAACATTGTATATTTTGTCGTTAACTTTCATCAATAAATTATTGCCATTTTTTGAAAGCATTTCAACGCGTCTTACTTCTTCGTTTATAGTTATATCTAATTTCATTTTTAGTTGAAAGTTTTAAAGTTTGTAAAGGGTAAAGAATTTCAAAATAAAAACAGTTGTAATTCTTTACTTATCTTTGGATTACTATTTAAGTCTGCCTGCATTTTTCCAATTACTATGGTTATTTGAGTTTATATTTGGCGTATTTGATAGGGCATTATTATAGTAATCTATAAAAACCGCAATAGCAGCGGCATCGATTTTTTTATCGTTTTTTGTTTTTGTTTGTTTTAAATCTTCGCCGTATAGCTCAATAAAACGAGTATCATATTTTCCTTCAATAAATTTAGGGTGTTTGAATATTTTAAAAAGATAAGGAATATTATGTTTTAAGCCAAGTATTCGATATTCTAATAATGCACGTTTCATTCTTTCAATTGCTTCGTTTCTATTTAAGCCCCAAACAATAAGTTTAGCAATCATAGGGTCGTAATTTATAGGAATATTAAAACCGGTATAAACGTATCCATCAACTCTAATGCCGTTTCCGCTTGGTTGTTTTATATATAAAACTTTACCGGGACTTGGCATAAAATTATTTTCGGGATCTTCGGCATATATTCTTACTTCAATAGAATGCCCATTTTGTTTAATATCTTCTTGTTTGTGTTCTAATTTATGGCCAAACGCAATTTTAAGTTGTTCTTTTACAAGATCTAATCCCGAAGTCATTTCGGTAATTGGGTGTTCAACTTGCAAACGAGTATTCATTTCAAGGAAATAATAATTCAAATCATCATCAACTAAAAATTCAATAGTTCCGGCTCCAACATAATTAACGGCTTTAGCTGCCAGAACTGCTTGTTCGCCCATTTTTTTGCGTAAAGCATCAGTCATAAGAGTAGAAGGAGTTTCTTCAACTACTTTTTGATGTCTGCGTTGTACCGAACACTCTCT
>JAFGUD010000206.1 GCA_016938685.1 Bacteroidales bacterium
AAGTAGTTTCTAATGCTTTGCATTAGAAACTACTTAAAAATCAAACAGTTAATGTTTTGACAAAAATTCTAACGCATAATTCGGGTTCAATATCTAAAATTATGTAATTCAATTTCTTTAAATTTAAAAATTCAAAAATAAAAAAACGTCCGGAATAATCCGAACGTTTTTCGTTGTTTATTAACCAAAGTTCAAATTCAAAAAACTATTTGTTTTTATTTTCAACTTCAAGGGCTTGTAGAATATCAACTGGTTGTCCGTTTATTGTTCCAACAACAAAAGCTTTTTTACGTTTGTATTTAACTTGTTTTGCTTTTGCTTTTGCTTCATCGTAGGTGTTAAAACTACCAATCCAGTACTTGTACCAGCCATCAACATAAGTTTCGGTGATTGGTTCAGTTGTATAATAAATCTTACTTTTAATTTCTTGGTTTGTCCATTGATGAGTGTCAGCCATTATTTGAACATGATAAACTAGTTCAGGATTGTTTTGTTGTTGTTCTGCAATTCTGATTTTTTCTTCAAGTTCGTCAATTTTTTGTTGAGCCTCGGCAATATGTAAACCATTTGGGTAACTGTCAAGATATTTTTCAAAAGCAGAAATGCTATTTTCCATAAGAGCTTCTTGCCAAGCTTCATTATCTTTTTGGTTTAAGTCATTTTCTTTTATGGTTTGATTTTCATACAAACCAAGAGCTTCTGCAAGTTTTTCAATGGCTTCTTTTTCTTTTTCAGCACCACCTACAATAGAGCTTTGCAAAGATTTGAATTTTACATCTTTTTCAAGTTGTTTGTCTGTATATGAATTGTTTTTTGCGAGTAATGTTTCTCCACTAGAAAAAGCTTTGTCGGCATCAGCTTTTAGGTTATCTGCTTTTTGTTGATCCTCAGGAAATTTAAAAACTATTGTTGAAAGTTTTTCAGAATAAAGATCGTAAAGAGCTTTGTATCCTTTGTTAAAATAAGTTCCGCCACTTAATAAATTTCTTTTAGCTTGAACAGTCTTTTTTTCCCCTTTTTTTTGCTTTGCTTTTTTATCGCTTGTTAAGAGGTCTTTGTATTTTTCGTAGTCGTTGTCGGCATTTGCTGCCATTCTATCACCACGTTCAATGTCTTTTTGAGCGTCTTTGATTATTTCCAGTTCGGAGTCAGAAAAATCTGAAATTGGACTGTATAAGTCCTGTGCTTTCAGCTGTATGCTAAATGCTACGATTAAAATAAGAAAAAATACTTTCTTCATCGTTTAATTTTTTAAAAGTTAAAAATAGGCAATTGTTTGTGCGCCAAAAGTATAAAATGTCTTTTAAAATTTACAATTTTGAACTATAACTTACCTCGTATTTACATATTTTATGCCAATTTTTTTCAAAGACTTCTTTATTGAACTTACTGATAGTCTACAAAAGGCATAAAGAAAGATGTTTTGTAAATAACTATTTTTTGTTTTAGAAAATAAAAAAAATTATTTTCGCATTTATAAAACTCACTATTTTAAAAAAACTAAATAGCTATGAAACCCCTCAAAGCAGCTTTACCAATAGGAAAATGGATGTTAAGACTTTCGTTAGTTCTGTTTATTTATTATGTTTATAAAGACACAATACTTAGTTTTGAATTTAAAAATCTGGAATATATTACAATTTTGGGTTTGTCTGTATTTGTTCTTCTTTTGTTTATAGGTGGTTTTTTGAAAAATAATAGTTTGTCTGTCATTTCAGGATTACTAATATTTATCCTCTCAACTATAAAATTAGTTTTAGGATTGCCTGGTTTAGAAGCCGAAATGTTTATGTTCATTGCAATTGGTTTTTATTTTATGGCAAGCGGAAATTTTAATTATATTAAATAAATTTATTTTTTGTCTGAGTTTTTTATTTTATTTTAAAATCATAAATTCATCTAACTTATAGGAATTTCTCAATATCTAACTTTAAAAAAAAATTTATGAACTTATTAGAGAACAAAGTTGCAATAATAACCGGAGCAGCAAGAGGCATCGGATTATCAATTGCCGAAACGTTTGCACAAAATGGTGCTATTTTAGCTTTAACAGATGTGGCTTTTGGTGAAGAAACAGAAGAGTTTGTTAAGAATTACATAGCAAAAGGAGGAAAAGTAAAATTATATAAATCAGATGCATCAAGTTTTGATAGTTGTAATAATACGGTAGAAGAAGTTGTTGCCGATTTTGGAAGAGTTGATGTGCTTATCAATAACGCAGGAATTACTCGCGATAGTTTATTGATGAGAATGAACGAAGATCAATGGGATTTAGTTTTAAAAGTAAATCTGAAATCTGTTTTTAATATGACAAAAGCAGTTTTGAAACCAATGATGAAACAACGAAATGGTTCTATTGTTAACATGAGCTCTGTTGTTGGTGTTAGTGGTAATGCAGGACAATCAAATTATTCTGCTTCAAAAGCCGGAATGATTGGTTTTACAAAATCTATAGCAAAAGAACTTGGAAGTAGAAATATTAGGTCAAATGCAATTGCTCCGGGATTTATCGATACTAAAATGACTGAACAATTACCTGCTGATGTTCGTGAAGAGTGGATAAAAACAATACCTTTGCGTCGTGGAGGAAAGCCAGAAGATGTAGCAAATACTGCTTTGTTTTTGGCTTCTGACTTATCTTCTTATGTTAGCGGACAAGTAATAAACGTTTGCGGTGCAATGAACACTTAAAATATTTTTTAACCCGCAGGGCTCCCTCACATCTTACTAAAACTGCCCTGCGGTATTTTTTTTGCAAAACACACACAATATGAAAAGATCTTTTTGGAAAAAATTTTTAAGTAACACAACCAAAGCAATAGCTGACTCAGTAGTTATTGAAGTAAAAGGAAGAGTTAATGCCGGAAAACTAAACGTCAGAAAAAAACCAAGTCTTAAAGCAGCTGTTGTTGCACAGTTAACACGAGGAGATATTGTTGATGTTTTTAATGTTATTGAAGATTGGTATCAAATTGTGTTGCCTGAAAAGAAAACTGCTTATGTTTATAAAAAATATATTGAAATAGTTCGTCAGGAAAAAAGCGGTAGAATTACTGCTAATGTGCTTAATATTAGGAGCATGCCAAATACTAGCGGAGATATTCTAGGCAAATTGCACAAAGGTGATATTGTTAGCGTTTTAAGGGAGTACAACGAATGGATTAAAATTCAATATGGAAGTAAAGAAGCTTATTTGTACAAGGAATTTGTAGAATTGGCTGATGTGCCTGTTGTTGTTAATCCAACTGATAATCCGAATATTGTTTCAGGTGAATTTTTCTATCAGAGAAAAGATTTAGTTTCGGTAACTTTAGAACCGAAAAAGACTATTCCGGTTCAGGGAACATATCACGAAAAAATTGCTGCTAAAACATGGAATAATTACGGAGGATTTATTTCAAAAGTAAGTGATGAATTGCAGATTGATGTTGCTACTGGTTTGGCGGTTCTTTGTGTAGAAAGTGGCGGAAATGGTTTTAGCGGCGACAAAATGATTATTCGTTTTGAAAATCATGTTTTGGACATGTTTTGGGGCAAAAATAATGTTGATTTGTTTGATGATCATTTTAAATATGATAAAAATTTACGTCGTGACGGGCATTATTTTCGTGCAGATAAAAAAGACGATTGGGAAGCATGTCACACAAGTCAGGATATGGAATGGAAAGTTTTGAATTTTGCTAAAACTCTTGATGATACTGCTGCTTTGAAATCAATAAGTATGGGCGCTCCACAAGTAATGGGGTTCAATCATAAGTTTATTGGTTATGCTACTCCTCAGGAAATGTTTAGTAATTTTAACAAAGATATTCGTTATCATTTGATGGCTTTGTTCGATTTTTGCAATTACAAACCAGAACGAATTCGTTATTTGCAAAAACGCGATTTCTATTCTTTTTCTTATGAATACAACGGACCTGCAGACCCAAAAGGCTACGAAAAACGTCTGAAAATGTATTACGATATTTTCAAAGAGATACTTAAATAATTAACAATTAATAGTTTATAATTAAGAAATAAGAGCTAAGATTAAAAATGAGTAATTAACTATTAGTAATTAAGAAATCAATTTCGTTAAGTTAAACACTTAAAAAAATCCCAGCGGGACGAACTGTTTGTAAGTTCTGACGTAAGTCGGAAATAAAAGATATCAAACAAGAAAGTGCCGTTAGGTACATTCTGTTTTTTTTTCTTAACTAAATGACATTGAACTAAGAACTTACAATTGATAATTAACAATTAACAATCATTGTCGTTAAGTTAGACAGAAAAAAAGTCCCAGTGGGACGACCAGTTTGTAAGTTTCGACGTGAGTCGGAACTAAAAGACAACAAACAAGAAAGTGCCGTTAGGTACGTCCCGTTTTTTTCCTTAACTAAATGACATTGAACTAAGAATTAACTATTAACTATTAACCATTAACTATACACAATACACTTTGCACTATACACTTTAAATGGGTACAATAATATTTGAATATTCGGCTTGGTTTATACTACTTTGCATAGCACTCGCATTTGGTTATGCATTTTTTCTTTATTTTAGGGATAAAAAATTGAATGAATTGTCAAAAGGCAAAATTTGGCTTATGGCAACGCTTCGGTTTTTTTCTACTTTGATTATCGCTTTATTGCTACTTGCGCCGCTTTTGAAAACTATCAGAACAACAGTAGAAAAACCGGTTATTGTTTTTGTGAATGATAATACCGAATCTCTCAAATTATCATGCGAAAATAAAGACGACAAATTTACTTTGATGCAACAATCGGTAAGCCGAATTTATGAACAAATTGCCGAAGAATTTGATGCCGAAGCATATAGTTTTGGCGACAAATTTGAAGACGGATTAAAATTTGACTATACCGGAAAGCAAACAAATATTGAAGACGTACTCGATCAGGTTACAAATAAATATTACAATAAAAATATTGGAGCATTAGTGCTTATTACCGACGGAATTTATACCGCCGGAACAAATCCAATTTATAAAGTTGAAAATATTTCTTATCCTATTTACTCAATTGCAATTGGCGACACAACTGTTTATAAGGATTTGTTAGTAAAAGATTTAACTCATAACGAAATAGCATTTTTAAAAAATAAATTTCCTCTTGAAATTACCATTGCAGCTAAAAAACTTAAAGGGAAAACAGCCGTTTGTCAGGTTACAAACAACGGAAGAGTTATTCATTCCGAAAATATTGAAATTAACAGCAATGATTTTTTGCAAAAAATAACAATTTTTATTGAAGCAGAAAAAGCCGGAATTCAGCAATATAATGTTAGTTTGACGCGAATGAGCGATGAGCGAAACACTAAAAATAATTACAGTAGTTTTGCTATCAACGTTGTTGAAAATAAACAAAAAATTCTGATTCTTGCGAATTCTCCAAACCCTGATATTGCAGCTTTCAGAAGCGCAATGAAGTCAAATCAGAACTTTGAGATTGATTTTAGTCTTGTTAACGATTTTAATAAAAATATATCGGATTATTCATTGGTGATTTTACATCAATTGCCCTCAAAAGAAAACGGTTTGACAACTATTTATCCTCAATTAATGGAATTAGAAATTCCAATTTTGGTGGTTTTGGGAATGCAAACCGATTTTAACCGCTTGAATAATCTTAATCTCGGGCTAAAAGTTGCCCAAAGTAACAACGCTTTTGACAATGTTCAAGGTTTTCCGAATGTTAATTTTTCAGACTTTGATTTAGAAGATGATTTAACCAATTTGTTGAGTGCTTCGCCACCTTTGGTTGTTCCTTTTGGCGATTATACTTTGCTGCCACATATAAAAACGGTTGTTTATCAGAGAATTAAAAATATTAATACTTTGAAACCCTTAATTGCCGTTGGGAATGCTTCGGCTAATTACGAATCGAATGTAGGATTTGTTTTGGGCGAAGGAATGTGGCGTTGGAGAATGTTTGAATACAAAAAGAACGGAAATTTCGACATTTTTGATAATACGATAAATCAGATTGTTCAGTTTTTGGTAATGAAAAATAGCCGAAACAGATTTATTGTAAAAGTAGATAGAATTATTCCCGAAAATGATGAAGTATTGTTTAAAGCAGAAGTTTACAATAAAATTTTTGAGTTGAATAACGAAAATGATGTAAATATTAGTGTTATTGATTCTTCCGGTAGAACTTACGATTACGTAATGCAGCGTTCAAACAAGGCTTATTTCTTGAATGTTGGAACACTTCCGGTTGGGAGTTATAATTATTCCGCATCTACAAAACTTGGTGAAGAAGCGCTTTCAACTGGAGGCACTTTTGCTGTTGTTGCAGAAGATGTAGAATCTCAGGATTTAGTTGCAAACCATACTTTGTTGTACAAAATGTCTCAAAATGCAGGCGGAAAATTTATTTATCCTGATAACATTGACAGCCTGACTTATTATTTGCAAAACGACCAGAATATTGTGCCAGTTTCGTACACAACTCAGGATTTGACAGAATTTATAAAATACAAGTGGATTTTCTTCCTTATACTTGCTTTGCTTTCGGTAGAATGGTTTCTACGTAAGTTTTTTGGAACTTATTGATTTCCATTTACATTAATTTATAACTTTGCATTAAAAAAAATCAAATAAGTGGACATATTGTTTCAACAATTTCTTCAGGTGTTTTATTTGAAACATTGATTACAATATCGTCATATTTTAAATATATACCAAATTGTTAAAATAATTCCGAGAATTATTTTTTAGAAGTTGTTCCCGAAATATTTCGGGACAAGTAATGCCGATTGA
>JAFGUD010000028.1 GCA_016938685.1 Bacteroidales bacterium
AAATGCGTTTTGTTTTTCCTGAAACTCCTCTCTGAAAAAATCTGTTAACCATTTATTAGGAATGTCCTCTTGTTGAATAAATGGAAAATTGCTTACAATAGCATCAAATTGAGGTAATTGAACTTTGTTTATTTTATTTATATCCTTGTTATCAGGAATTTCTACGATTTGTCCTAAATGCAAGTTAAAAAAATCACTTCTTGTAATCCTTGGAAAATTTGCAATATCCGATACTTTTTGTTTGTAGAGATTTATTACGGATAAAACCGCAGGAAAATGTGAAATATCGTTACCCCAAATTTGACTTAAAAGTGTTTGATGGTCTTTTTGTCCGTTGAATTTAAGTATGTTGTAGAAGGTATTTAAAAATGTTCCTGTTCCAGATGTTGGGTCAAAAACAATATCATTTTTAGTTAGAATTGCAGGATAGGCTACAAGGTTTGCTAATATTTCGGAAGTAAAATATTGACCAAATTTTTGCTTTTCTTCTTTTGGAACAAGATTTTCAAGAATATTGCCGATTACTTCGGTCGGAAGTATTTTAAAATCGTATCTGTTAAGAACTTCAATTAGTGTGAATAAGAGTTTTTCAATTGTTTCGTTATAAGGGATTTCATCTGTAAAGTCTTTATTGAAAACGGCTTGATAATCTATTTCTTTTGCTTTATTAAAATAGCTTTCAAATTTATGTTTTAAGTTATTGCTTGTGTCTATATCAATTTTGTCTAATTTTCCTGATAGATTTTCAGATAGTGTCAAGTAAAACAAGACTTTACCTATTAATTTGTAAAATGTGAATTTTGCTAAAACTAATTCAGGGATAACTGTTTCTACTCTCCTTGATGAATTTTCTAAAATTTTCAGAGTAGAACTTTCCAAAATTTTCCATTTAGCAAATTCAGTTCTGAAATTTCTGTTATTTCCTTTAAATTCAATTATTTGGTTTTCTAATTGCGGTAAAACTTTTTCAGAAACTTGTAAAATTGCAAGAATAATATCAAGCGAAATATTTACCGCTTCTTTAATTTCATCGTTTTGATAAAATTGTTCTAAATCGTGTAAAATTAGCTTTAATCGCTGTTTAAGTTTATCTTCAAA
This sequence comes from Bacteroidales bacterium, assembly GCA_016938685.1. Classification (GTDB taxonomy): domain Bacteria; phylum Bacteroidota; class Bacteroidia; order Bacteroidales; family JAFGUD01; genus JAFGUD01. The sequence continues at coordinate 1,099 of JAFGUD010000028.1, forward strand.
ACGTAAATATTTACTTTTGTCTGATAAATCTTCTCTTTTGTTAATACCTTGCTCTCTTGGGTAAACTTTTAGTTTGGAAAGACTTTCAATTGAATATTCGTCTTCAATTTTCCAAATTATTGCTTCTGCACCGTTCCAAGTAACAAATGAATTTGAGTTTAAACGTTCTGCCTTTTCAAGAGCATTTAAAAGCATTTCCTTATCATCAACCGCAGTATCAGGAAATTTTAACTCCCAACCGTTAAAAACAATACCTGAAATCTTATCAATAAAAAGCAATATGTCAGGAAATTTTGTTCTCCCTGATTTTAGCTTTATGCCTTCATCGTTTGTTGCATCTTCAAATATTGTTTCACCAGCTAAGATTGTCTCTTTTATCCAACTGATAATTTGACCAGCCCAAGCTCTTTCATTCATTTTTTGCATAATATGGCTATAAAAAGAAGTTAAATATTGTTTTTTGTTTTGGTTGTTTTCTTTCAATCATTGCTTTTTCAATTCTTTCGTTACATATTTTAATATAATCAATATCCGAAACTTTATGTAGTTTCGTTTCTTCATTTTTCTCAATTCCAATAAATCGTCTGTTTTCCAAAACCGCTGAAACTAAGAAACTACCACTACCACAAGCATTATCTAAAATTATATCATTTTCATTTGTAAAAGTTTTTATCAAAAACTGACCAAGTTTAATAGGTTTTTGTGTTGGGTGTAAAACTTTGCCTTCACTTTCTGCCGTTTTAAAATATACTGCATCTTCTTCGTATTCAGGATCATAAAACATAACATCGTGCGGGTAACGCTCTCCATTGCTTTTTACGTGTCTTGGTTTAAAATCTCCATAACTGCCTGTAAACTGGTCTTTTCTAACTCCTTTATCATAAGCTGTTCCATTTATCATTTGAGGATTGTAAGTCGGTTGTTTTTTGTAGAAAATACAAATATCCTCATGTTTTCTTAATGGTTGCTTTTTTGCATTTAAAAAGTTGGTTGCTTTCGATTTTACCCAAACAATTTTGTATTTAAATAATTTCTCATTGCTTAAAATTAATTTTGCCGTAAATAATCCCTGTGCCGTTAATACAATTGCTCCGTCTTCTTTTACAACTCTTTCGTATTGTTCCCAAAGCTTATCAAGAGGTATGACTGAGTCCCATTTGTTTTGAGTTGTTCCATAAGGCAAATCACAAAGAACCATATCAACTGAATTTTCCGGAATATTCGGCATTATTTCTAAGCAATCACCTTTTATTACTTTATTTATGTATTCTTCCATTATCATATTTTTTGACAAAGATAGTCAAATTATAGTTATCGCATTTTTTTTAAGTTCCAACTAACGTAAAATTTAACTCGTTAAAAATCAGAGTTTAAGTTAAATCCGACTTCTTCGGGTTTGAGGTCAAATTTAGCAATT
>JAFGUD010000207.1 GCA_016938685.1 Bacteroidales bacterium
GATGGTTTTAATTTCAGCCGAATAAATCTATTTTTATAGAAAATATTCAGGATGAGAAAATTACTCTTTCATTTTGTTTTTGCTGTAATTGTTGCCGGCGATTTGGTTGGCGAGTGGTATCAGTACCCAATGTTTGAATTTGTTTTCAAGCCTTTAATAATGGTCTGGATTGCAGCCTATTTTTTATACTATGCAAAAGGAATAGACCAAAAAGTTATTCAATGGGCAATGTTTGCATTTCTGTTTTCATGGATTGGTGATGTACTATTGATTGCCGGAAACACAAAATTCCTGTTTTTTATTTTGGGTTTATTGTCTTTTTTTGTGGCCCAGGTTTTTTATATGAATCTGTTTCTGCGTACTATAAATCTTTCGGGAAAGAAGCCTTTTTTAAAGAAAAGTCCTTACTGGCTGATTGCCTATATTGCCTACGGTCTTATTTTTTACATTTTATTGTTCAACCATTTGGATGCCACTCTTAAAATAGCGGTTTTTATTTATATGGTAGCACTTTTGGGAATGTCGGTTATGGCATTAAGCCGGTTTGGAAACGGGCATCCGGTGAGTTTTACTCTTGTTTTCAGCGGTTCGGTTTTGTTTGTTTTGTCGGATACAATGATTGCAATCAATAAATTTCTGGCTCCCGTTCCGTTTGAAGGAGTTTTAATTATGGCGACTTACATTGGAGCTCAATATTTAATTATGACAGGGCTGTTAAAACAATATGAATAAAAAAATCCCGGCAGTAAAACCGGGACTTCAGTTATGCATTGTTTTGAAATGTTTTAATTCTCGAATTCAAAAAACGCTCAATAAATACCAGGATGGATGAAGCCAGCAATATTCCGGCAATACTTACGGGCACGGAACCTATTCTTTCAAAAAAGTTTTGATAATCCTGTGTAACTGTATTGGTATTTATTGCAGGAATATATTCAGAAAGTCCTCCTCCCGTATCACCTCCTCCGGAAGAGAAAACAAACATGGCTGCAAATAAGGCAACAAACAAAATCAGGATAACCCAGAAGCCTTTTCCAAGAACCCTTTCTCTTCTCACTTTTTCAAGAAGAGATTCTTCACTGAAAATCCTGTTCATTACGTTTACCGAAAAGTCGGCGCCTGGCGACTCCAACGGTATTGTTTTTAGTAATGATTTTAATTTTTTATCTTCTTCAAAGGTTTTCATAATATTGTATATATTTCTTCTTTCAACATGTCATTTAAAATTGTATAGAGCTTTTTCCTGGCCCTGTGTAGTTTTACTTTTGTGTTGCTTTCAGTCAGCCGGGTGACTTTACAAATTTCTTCAATACTATGTTCTTCAAAATAATAAAGTAAAATAAGTGTATATTCATCTTCAGGAAGTTTATCCAAAGCTGCTTTGACGTATTTTTCCCTGTTTTCTTCAGGCAATCCGTCGAGGTTAAAATCGCTGTCGTCATCTTTTACATCAATGTCATCGGTTGAAGCAAA
>JAFGUD010000208.1 GCA_016938685.1 Bacteroidales bacterium
GGGCTAATAGCTAAAAATAGCTGGTAAAATTGATATTATACATTGGTATTCAATAGATTACTTGGAAATTTAATTTAGGTAATATAAAAATGGTAAAAAAAATGTCCAAATTGTAATTCCAATGAAGTAATAAGGTTTGGTAAAAATACAAATGAAAAACAACGTTATTATTGCAAAATTTGTTCGATATATTTTCAAAATAAATCAAAGAACAAATCGAAACTGCAAAAAGAAATTTGGCACAAATATGTTTGGGAAAGACAAACAATTAAATCATTAAGTTTGCAATATAATCATGGAATCAATTGGATCAGAAAGCAACTTAAGGAAGTCGAATTACAGTTTCCTATAATAAACCCAGTCCCAATAATATTAATAGCAGATACAACTTTTTTCGGAAGAAATAATGGTCTATGTATTTTTTATGCCTCCAATATCAAAAAGGTAGTTACCAGGGAATATATTAAAACAGAAACGGCTTGGATTTACAATAAAATGAGAAGTGATATTGAAGATAGAGGATTTCAAATTATGGCCGTAGTTATTGATGGAAGAAAAGGTATTAAGGAAGTGTTTTCAGATCTACCTGTCCAAATGTGCCAATTCCATCAGAAAATGATATTAAGAAGATATTTAACTCTTCAACCAAGGCTAGAACCAGCAAAAGAACTTAAGCAATTATGTCAAAATTTATGTAATGATACAGAAACTAGTTTTAAGAAAAAATTTCAAAAATGGAATATGAAATGGGCTGAATTTTTAAAAGAAAGAACATACTATGAAAATGGCAAATGGGCATATACTCATAGAAAATTAAGATCAGCAAAACGTAGTTTACAAACTAATATTCCTTATTTATTTACTTATCAAAAATACACAGAATTTGATATTCCAAATACTACAAATTCTGTTGAAAGCATTAATGCAAAACTTAAAGGACTTACAAGAATTCATAGTGGTTTTAAATCTCAGTTAAAGTGTAAAATTATTGATGAAATTTTGTTTAAATAACAGCTAAAAAGAGCTATTAACCCAAAAATGATGATAATCTAAATTCTGTTGGCTTGGAGATGGACGGGCTATCTCTTCTTCATGCCCTTCAAATTGAATTAATTCCACAGGAGTGCCTTTGACATTGATATAGCAGGTAAATACGGCATCTTCAGGTGAACTCAGTTTTTCAATGATCGGATAGTCGCCCACAGCTTCCTCCAGATCATCCACTTCACAA
>JAFGUD010000209.1 GCA_016938685.1 Bacteroidales bacterium
AGTCGAGCATCGTTACCTGAAGTTAGCTGTTGTGTTATACGGATCATCATCAATGGCGTAACAGGTGGATTTACAAAACGATAAAGACCAACTAGTGCGAACGAAAGTACAATAAATCCCGCCATGATCCATAATACAAATCGAATTGCTCTTTTCCAGAACGATTGCTTTTTAGTAGTCTTCTTTTTTAGTGCCTGTATTGTTTTCTTTTTGGCCATTTGAATTTAATTTCACTTTTAAGGCAAAAATAGGGTAAATTTTAATCCATCTTTTGAACATTTGATTTATTTTTAAGGCCTTAATCATTATTAATTAAAAACAAAAACATCATGAAAAAATTTGAGAATTTCCCATTTAATTCATTCCTTACCTTTGCTTTTACATTCTTGTTCTCACTGAATCTTTTTGCCCAAAAAGAGTATTCTCCAGAACTGCTTTTCCCAGAGTTCAAACGCGGAATTATTACTTTTACAAACGGATCGGTACACGAGACAGATTTAAATTACGTAACAACTCTTGAGTCGATGGTGATAAAAGAAGGCGAAAAGTATTTGCTAATTCGTAAAACTTCAGATATTACGATGATTTCAATTGATGGGCGGTTGTTTCTTCGCGGTCCAGGAACTCGTTTTTACGAGCAGATTGAAACTCAGGGTATTCCATTTTATGTGCAACATCGCAAACAAATTATTTCTCAAGGTAAGGCTGTTGCCTATGGTGTTTATTCGGCAACAGCTGCGGTATCGGGCGCTCAATACGAAACCGTTTACGATCCTTTTGTCGATAAAAAAGTTGATCAAAAATTTGAAATGAAATCAAACAATTTGTTTCATGTAAAGCAAAAACAAAAATTTGTAATGATTCAAAATCAAAAACGGTTGGCTTCAACATTGGGTGTTTCAGCTAAAACTCTTGAAGCGTATATGAAAGCCAATTCTTTAAATTGTAAGTCATCAGACGATTTATTGGTTGTTTTTAATCATTTCGCTGCAGAGTAGTTTCGACTTTTATTAAACCCTCTTTTGAGGCTTTGGCAATTAATATATAGGATCATTTTTGGGAGACAAACAGTCAGATATCTACTTAGATGTTTGATTGTTTGTTTTTTTTTAAGACCAATTTGGAGATTTGATTAAATAAAAAAGTCAATCCAACTCTTAAAAGTTGTTCAGAGGTGCTTCTAAATGCAAAATCAATAGTAAATTAGTGACGTCTATTTTGGAAATTGATGATGCAGATTCACACTAACAATTAGAAA
>JAFGUD010000210.1 GCA_016938685.1 Bacteroidales bacterium
CTTGCCCTGTTAATTTTACTTGTACCGTATCTGACATATAGTTAAAAATTGTCAGGTTTTTAGCGAAGTTATCGTTCGGGTCAATTTTATTTTCAAGCATTGACAGTTCACAAATCCTTACTGCTTGTTGAATTGAGTTTTCAAATTGTTGGTAATCCAGTTTGTTTTCAAAATATGCATTCTCAACAATAAAAACTGCTTTTTTCAGGTCAAGAGGAATTTCTCCATTTAACATTTTTCGTAATTCAGTCAATGCGGATTGGAAATGTTCCGTACCTCTCAAAGAACTCAAATCAGGTAATCTATAGTTAATGGTATTTTGGTTTAAGTCTGCATATATTTCTTGTAATTGGTTATATGAATCTCGTTTTTGGTCTGTTTCTATTTGTCGGATTAAATTTTGATTCTGTTTTTGAATCTCAGTCATTCCGCTATAATGATTGGTTTTCGGAATATTATTGGTCTGATTTGGTGAGTTGTCACTCTGTACTTGGTTAAATGTTGCTGGTTTTGGTGTTTCAATCACAGGAATTTGTCCGTTTGCACTCACTGTCAATACGAAGACGATGAGCGTGGGCAAGAAAGCATGTGTAAGGCAAGCTAAGGGTTTGCCTGTGTGTCGGGCTTGCCTTACTCTTGCTTTGTGGGTTGGCTTTTCTATCATAATTTTCTGTTCGTTTCTATTTTGCACGGTTTTTTTTGCATGGCACACAACGGTCGAGTGTAGCAGTAGTAAGGGATTACGGGTTTCATCACTATCAACCTACACGAAACTTTATGCGAGGTAGAACGCTCGAATTCCCACTGAAACCCTTATTACTGTTACACTTTGTTAGCAACCGTTTTTGTTTTAAATTAAATTAAATTAATATGTCAAAATTAACAGCAAAAAAAGTAAAAGAATGTAGAAAATTTATTAATAGTTTTTCTAAATATAAAAAACATTTAGAAAGATTAGAAAATCGTAAATATAAATTTTCTGAGTTAAATACACCAAATCATTTTTTACGATGTTCTTTTTATTATTCTGGAATTAATTGCTAATTCTTCCAATTTTTTGTATTATCAATCCATTTATTAATTAACCATTTAAACGATAAAAGAAAAA
>JAFGUD010000211.1 GCA_016938685.1 Bacteroidales bacterium
AAAGTGCGAAGCACTGTAGCCTTTTATCCGCTGTTATATGACCCGAAGGGCAAGGTTGCGAAGCAACCGCAGAGTTCCGAACCCCGCTCATAAATTATTTTCTAATAATTTTTTCAAATTTTTCCCCTCTTCTTCCATATGTTTTTTAATAATTTCGATGAGGGTTTTTGGAAATAACCAACCAAATCTTTGAAACGAAAGAGTGGCAGTAAAGATACAACTATCTTCTTTTTGTTCTATAATAAACGACCCTTTTTCACCGAAAATTCGTTCTAGAACCGACAAACCTTTAAATTCAATTACACCTTTTCTGTTTCTTTTTATTTTAGTGATTTTAAACTTGAATTTATGTAATTTCCCGTGGAGATACTCTTCACAATACACAACATCACCTACACCTAAACTCCCTGTCAATCTTACACACTTAACGTGGTCGGGATGCCACTCCAAGTAATGCTTATCAAAATTCTCAAACCAATTAACAATTTTTTCAGGTGTTGTGTTTATTTCTATTGAGTTCTTCAGAGTTATCATATTATCCCCTCATACAGTATGTTAAGATAAAATCATTTTTATATCTTTTCGTTTAGCGGGGTTCGGAATTTCATATAACCCGTGTTATACGCACCCAAAAGGGTCGGAGCTTTGCGAAGCAACCGCAGAGTTCCTGAAGCCCGCTGTTAAATAACATAGGGTAAAGTCTGATTTTTCGCACTAATTATTTCTTACAAATAATAATAACAATTTTTGCATTTGAATCTTTTATCTTTGAGTTTCCAGAATCTTGATTTAAGACATTTCGGGCATTTCGTTTGAAATCGTCTCATTAAGAAATTGTATTATTTTGATGCGATTTTCAAACTTTACCCTATAATATTACCGGGGTCTGACCCCTTTTGTCTAAGAATGGAAAGAGTTGCTAAAAGCATTAGGGCTTAATAACATTTTCAACAATTTTTTCAAAAATTTTGGGATACTCGCTGGCTAATTGAGCTAAGATTTTCCGGTCAAGTTCTAT
>JAFGUD010000212.1 GCA_016938685.1 Bacteroidales bacterium
CTAAATTACTTGATACACTTTTATATGTTGTTAAAGGGATTTCAGTATGTAATCAAAAAAACACAAAAAGAGATAAAAAAATAGATGATTTTGTAATTGATGCTCTTTTTACATCAATTACAAATGTGAATTTTGATGATAACGCAATCACTAAAAAAATCAAAAGAGGTCTTGAGATTAGAGATAACTTGATGAACGCTTGCACCGATTCAGAATGTTCTTGCAAAACTCACGATGTCGCAAAATGGACTGGCTACACAAAAGAAGATTTTATAGCAAAAGCTGACCAAATTGGAGTACTTTCTACCGAAAATGAAGATGTTCGTTCGTTAAGAGAACTTATTGTTTACGGAGTAAAAGGAATGGCTGCTTATTTACATCACGCTATGATGCTTGGATTTAATGATGAAAATGTTCAGGCTTTTGCTCAAAAAGCAATGGCTGCTACATTAGATGATACTTTGTCTGCTGACGAATTAGTAGCATTAACTATGGAAACAGGTAAATTTTCTGTGGACACAATGGCTCTTTTGGATAAAGCAAATACTACAAAATACGGAAATCCGGAAATTACCGAAGTGAATATCGGAGTTAGTAACAAACCCGGAATTCTTATCAGTGGACACGATTTAAAAGACATTGAAGCTCTATTGAAACAGACCGATGGAACAGGAATTGACGTATACACTCACGGCGAAATGCTTCCGGCTCATTATTATCCTGCTTTCAAAAAATACACTCATTTTATTGGAAATTACGGAAATGCTTGGTGGGAACAAACAAAAGAATTTGAGGCTTTTAATGGTCCAATTTTGATGACTACTAACTGTATAGTTCCTCCAAAAGACAGCTATAAAACAAGAGTTTTTACTACCGGAAGTGTTGGTTTTGAAGATGTTAAACACATAGAAGAAGACAAAAACGGACACAAAGATTTTTCAGCTATAATAGAAATGGCTAAAACTTGTGCTGCTCCAACTGAGATAGAAACAGGTAAAATTGTTGGTGGTTTTGCTCACAACCAAGTTATAGCACTTGCTGATAAAGTTGTTGAAGCTGTTAAAACCGGAGCAATCAAAAAATTCTTTGTAATGGCCGGTTGTGATGGTCGTCACAAATCTCGAGAATATTATACTGATTTTGCTTCTGCTTTGCCAAAGGATACAGTTATTTTAACAGCCGGCTGTGCTAAATTCCGTTACAATAAACTGGAATTAGGTGATATTGGCGGAATACCAAGAGTTCTTGATGCCGGACAATGCAACGACTCGTATTCGTTGGCTGTTATTGCTTTAAAACTTAAAGAAGTATTTGAACTTAATGATATCAATGATTTGCCAATAGCATACAATATTGCTTGGTACGAACAAAAAGCAGTTACTGTTTTACTTGCTTTATTATTCTTAGGGGTTAAAAAAATTCATCTTGGACCAACTCTACCTGCATTTTTGTCGCCAAATGTTGTAAATGTTTTGGTTGATACTTTTGGTATTGCAGGAATTGGTGAAGTTGACGATGATATTGAAATGTTTATGGCCGGATAATCTCTTTTGTAGTCTTTCAGAGCAATGTTTTGGTAAAAATATTGCTCTGTCTTTCAGATACATAAAACCCTAACATGACATTCGTCATATTGTTAGTTGATGTATTCTTATTCCTTTGAGCAGTAAATAAAAAAACTATTTAATTTAAGCTCAATATTTATATTCAAATTGCTAATTATGATAAGATTTAAAAAAATATTGCCACCCGAAAAATGGAAGTTACCCGTAGCAGTTATTTTAGGAGTGATTGTCGGATTATTTTTTTATTCTTTTAAAATTTCTAATGCGTCATCTTATATTTCTGATGAACCGGAAACATGTATAAATTGCCATGTAATGGAGCCTGAATATGCAACTTGGTTTCATAGCTCACATAGAGAGGTTGCCACTTGTAATGATTGTCACGTTCCTCACACAAGTGTTTTTGCTAAGTATTTTTTCAAAGCAAAAGATGGAATGAGACATGCTACAATTTTTACCTTAAGATTAGAACCTCAAGTAATTCAAATTAAAGAAGCAGGAGTTAATGTGGTACAACAGAATTGCATAAGATGTCATTCGTTTGTTAATGAGGATGTTAATACTATAAATATCACCGGCAAAAATTACCAACACGGCGAAGGTAAACTTTGTTGGGAGTGTCATAGAGAAGTACCCCATGGAACCGTTAAAAGTCTTTCTTCTACACCTTATGCAAGAGTTCCAAGGTTAGGCGATCCCGTTCCTGAATGGTTAAATAATTTAATGTCAAAATAAAAAATCAATAATATGGAACAGAAAAAATCCACAAAAAAAATTAGAAACTGGCTAGCATTTGGAGCAACAGCAGTTGTAGTGTTTTTTCTTGGTATGTTGGCATCTACTATTACTCAAAGAAGAGCTGAAACACAATTTGTTTATAAACCAGTTGTTGAAATAAGTGAATGGGAACCACGGAATGAAGTGTGGGGACAAAATTTCCCACTTGAATTTACTTCTTATTATCAAACTTCAGATACAAGTTTTAAGAGTAAGTATAATGGAAACGCGCCGATTGACATGTTGGAAATTGATCCTAGATTAGTCGTTTTATGGGCTGGCTACGGTTTCTCTAAAGATTACAATCAAGGTCGGGGTCATTATTATGCTATTGATGATATTGTGGCAACATTAAGGACAGGAGGACCTACAGGGGAAGATGACGGACCAATGCCATCAACTTGTTGGACTTGCAAAAGTCCAGATGTTCCTAGACTTATGAATGAAATTGGTATTGCTGAATTTTATAGTGGGAAATGGTCAAAAATTGGAGATCAAATACATAACCCAATAGGATGCTTGGATTGTCACGATCCACAGACAATGAACCTTAGAATTTCACGTCCTGCTCTTATTGAAGCATTTGAAAGACAAGGTAAAGATATTACTCAATCAACACACGAAGAAATGCGTACTTTGGTATGTGCTCAATGTCATGTTGAATATTATTTCAATAAAAAAATTGTAGAAGGTGCAAATTATCTGACGTTTCCTTGGGATAAAGGAATGACGGTAGAAGATGCTGAGGCTTATTATGACAGTCTTGAATTTTCTGATTGGACTCACAGTCTTAGTAAAGCTCCTATGTTAAAAGCACAACACCCAGGATATGAAGTTTATTTAACAGGAATTCATGCAGATAGAGGAGTTTCTTGTGCTGATTGCCACATGCCATACAAAACTGTTGGTGGACAAAAATTTACGGATCATAAGATCCAAAGCCCTTTGAATAATATTAGTAATTCTTGTCAAGTTTGTCATCGTGAAGAAACTGAGAAATTGATTGAGAATGTTTACGAAAGACAGGATAAAATTATTGAAAACAGAGATAAATTAGAAGAATTACTTGTTCGAGCTCATGTAGAAGCCAAGCTAGCTTGGGATTTAGGAGCAACAGAAGAACAAATGCACGATATTTTGATGGATATTCGTCACGCTCAATGGCGTTGGGATTATGCCGCTGCTAGTCATGGTGGCTCATTTCATTCTCCTGTTGAAATTGGACGTATAATTAGTTCAGGAATTGTTATAGTTCAGGAAGGTAGAATAAAATTGGTTCGTCTTTTGGCAGAACTAGGTCATAACGATCCTGTTGTTTATCCCGATATTGAAACTAAAGCTAAAGCCCAGCAATATATAGGGCTTAATATGAAAGCTCTTAAAGAAGAAAAGAAAACTTTCCTTCAAAATATTTATCCCTTGTGGATTGAAGCCTCACTTGCTAGAGAGTCTAATTGGGAAATAAAATATTTCTAGTTTAGTTAAAAAAATGTCGAATAAAATTATGTGAATTTATATTCGGCATTTTTTCATTTAAAAATTTAATTGTTGTGAATACATTTTTTAAAAAACCATTTGGATATAAAGAAGCTTTTTTATTTTCATTTATTTTTCCAGTGATTGGTTTTTTTAGTGAAATATTATCTGAATCAAATGGAATTTTAATACCAAAAGCTCCATACAATATTCATATTATTCTTGGAATAATTATATTGATTGTTTTTACCCATTTGTTTTTGGTAAAGTTGTATTTTTTCAAATGGTTATCTACCGCTCCAATTGCTATTGCTAATATTTGTTGTACTGCTTTTTTAGTGCTTTTAATGGCAATTATTCCTCAATTACAGAATAATCCGTCTGGATTAGTGAAAATATTGGGATTAAGCCACATGTCAAAAAATTGGGCTTTAATTTTATCCGGCTTCTTTTTACTATATACACTGGGGTTGGTTATTTTGAGACGATTTCAGAAATTTAATGTTAAAAATATAGTCTTTTTTCTAAATCATGCTGGTTTGTGGATTATTATTGCTGTTGCCGGTTTAGGAAGTGGAGATTTATCAAGACTTAGTATTTATGTTTGGGAAAATTCTCAACCCGAATGGCGAGCAGGTGACGGAAAAAATTCTTATGAACTTCCAATTGCCATCAAACTTATTGATTTTGAGATAGACGAATTTAACCCCGAACTTGCTCTTGTCGAAAACGCTACTGGAAATGTAATAATTGATGAAGATAATAAAATTCAAATGATCGAAAATGGAGGAATTTATTACTTGCATGAATTTAAAATTATTGTAGAAGATTTCTATGAATTAGCAATGCGTATTGATACAAATTATATCGAATTTTATGATGTTGGAGCAACACCTGCTGCTAAAATTGCAGTATATGATAAATATGATAATCTTATAGTAAGAGACTGGATTTCTGCTGAAAATTATATGATGAGTCCAAAGCTTGTTTGGGCAAGTAATAAATATTCTATTGGACTTTTACCTCCTGAACCTAAAAAATTTAGTTCGAAAGTTGAGCTTTTTGCTCAAGATGGAACAAAAAAAGAAGCCGTAATTGAAGTAAACAAACCAGTTAATTTTAAAGGCTGGAAAATTTATCAGTTAAGTTATGATGAATCAAAAGGAAGATGGTCAGAAGTTAGTGTGTTGGAGCTAGTTAGAGATCCATGGATACCTGTGGTTTATGTAGGTGTTTTTATGGTTCTGTTTGGAGCTATTTATTTATTTTGGATAGGAAAAAAATCAAAAGAATGATTTGGGATTTATTTAAATATTTTGCAATTTCTGCAATGGTATTGTGGATAATAAGCGTTTTTGTTGTTTATGTGCCAATTTTTAAAAATAAAAGTGAAAATATTGGCGTTTTTATATCAATAATAGGCTTGATTATTTTGATTGTGTTTACCGGAATTTTATGGTATCAACTACAACGTCCACCAATGAGGACACTTGGAGAAACAAGAATCTGGTATTCTTTGTTTTTACCCTTAATTGGAATTTTAAGCTACAAACGTTGGAAATTCAAATGGTTTTTTGCTTATAGTATGGGTTTGGCTATTGTGTTTTTGTGTATTAATTTTTTGAAACCTGAAAATTTTTCAAAAACATTAATGCCCGCACTCCAAAGTCCTTGGTTTGTTCCGCACGTTATTGTATATATGTTTGCGTATGCATTACTGGGAGCCTCTTCTATTATAGGATTTAAGGGCTTATTTCAAATAAATTTTAGCAAATTTTCCTCAAAAACTATTATTTTAGCCGATAATCTTGTTTTTATTGGATTTTCTTTTCTTACAGCAGGATTGCTCTTTGGGGCACTATGGGCAAAAGAAGCGTGGGGACATTATTGGACATGGGATCCAAAAGAGACATGGGCATTTCTTACATGGGCTTCTTATTTAGCTTATATGCATTTTAGTTTTTTTACAAAGAAAAAAGAAAAAACAAAGCTTTGGATTTTAAGTTTGGCATTTATTGTACTTATGATTTGTTGGTTTGGTATTAATTACCTTCCTGCAGCTCAAAATAGCGTTCATGTATATAGTAATTAGTATTATAAAATTATTAATATTTTAAATCGGTCAAAAAATTATCAAACATTTATTTTTATGAAAATAACTAAACATTCCGAACTAGAAATAATGGACACTCCTCACAAAGTTGATGCGCGTGTTATGTATAACAATGAAAACGCTCAGGCTGTTGTTATTACTTTGCAACCCGGCGAAAGTTTAAAACCTCATATTACTCCGGTAGATGTTTTTTTCTATATTTTAGAAGGAAATCCGTCGGTTAGGGTAGGAGAAGAAACAATTTTGGTAGAGAAGGACTCTCTTATTGAAAGTCCAAAAGATATTGTACATTGTTTGAGTAATAATTCTGACTCAATAGCTAAAATATTGGTTGTAAAAGCTCCAAAACCAAAAACTCAGGCTAAATTACTATAGCGTTTTTTTTATTGATTTGTTTTTTATCATCAAATTAGCAGTTGATTTTTGAGGTTTTTTCAAAAAAAGTTCTTATGAATTTTTTTTTTGTAGTTGTGTTTTTTTTATTATCTTGTCGTGTTATGAAAATCATTGAAAATGAATACAAAGCCTACCTACGACGAGCTTTTAAAAGAAAATGAGCAACTAAGGAAAGATCTGCAAAATTTTAAAAGTGATATTTTTAGACTAGAAGCGTTACTTTTTAACACACAACTTGGAGTTCTGGTAGATAACACTGAAAGAATTATAACAAATGTTAATCAAAAATTTTGTGATTTATTCGGAATTGATAGTCCTAAAATCCTTATTGGTCAAAATTGTGATGATGCTGCAAAAATAGCTTCCAATTTGTTTGAAGATTCTGAAAACTTTTTGAGTAATATCAATAAGATATTAAATGAAAATAAAATCGTTTTAAATGAAAAAATAAAGCTTAAAGACGGACGAATATTTGAGAGGGACTATGTTCCAGTTAAGCAAGACAATATTTTTTACGGTAATATGTGGATTTATAAAAATATTACTGAAAAAGAAGAATATGAAAATAAATTATTGCAATATAAAAATGTAGTCTCTTCGACAAAAGATTTAGTTTCGTTAATTGATAAGAATTATAAATTTATTCTTGTAAATGAAGCATATTCAATTATGCACAAGCTCAAAGAAGAAGATATCTTAGGGCATTCTATCTCGGAGGTTGTCGGGGAAAACAATTTTAAAAAAGTAAAAGAAAAAATAGATAAATGTTTCACAGGGGAAATAGTGTCTTTTCAGGATTATTTTGAAGCAGAAACATTTGGGCATGTTTATGTTGATGTTATTTATACTCCGTATAAAGTTGATAATGAAATTTTAGGCGTATTGATTAATGTAAGGGATATTACAAATCAGAAAAATATAGAACTAGCTCTTAAAGAAAGTGAGCAGAATTATAAAAATTTTGTGCAACACTCTCCTGATATTATTTATAAAATCTCAAACAAAAGGGGTCCTTTATTTTGTTCTGAAAAAATAAAAGATATTTTGGGTTACACTTCTGCCGATTTTTTGAATAATCCTATTTTATTATATAATTCTATTCATCACGAAGATATAGAACTTGCGGCGAACGTGCTTGAAAACTATAATAGTATAGTAAATTATAGTGTAAAATATAGAGTAAGAGCAAAAAATGGAGAATATGTGTGGTTGCGTGATAATTTTATGCACAAAACTGTAAATGGTAATGAAATTATTATAGAAAGACATGCTACTGATATTACAGATAAAATGCTTGTTGAACAAGCTCTTCTTGAAAGTGAAAATCAGCTCAAAACAATTTTAAATTCTTTTCCCAATTTAGTTTATATTATCAATAAAGACTCTGAAATTGAATTTTTGAACGAAGCGACAAAGATAAAAATAGGAAGAGATAAAATAGGAGAAAAGTGTTACAAAGCTTTATTTGGATTAGATTCTCAATGTAGTTGGTGTGTATTTGACAAGTTAAATATAGAATTGCCGGTAATTACATTTGATCAATATGTTGAAAAATGGGATGAACATATTTGTTTTACAAATATTTTATTTGAAGACGACAAAAAACTTACGATACATTTTGATATTACTGAAAGGGAAAAATCAAAATTAGACTTGATTGCAAGTGAAAAACAAAAAGATAGAATTCTTTCATCTGCTCAAAACGGAATTTATATATACGATGTTGTAAAAGGTGAAAACATATACATTAATAAGGCATATACAAACATAACCGGCTGGAATAACGAAGAATTAAATGAATTTAAGGATGATTTTATGGACTTGTATCATCCTGATGATCGAGAACGTATGCAAAAATACATGTTTGAGGTCAAAAACATTAATAAAAATTGTAATAATAAATTAGAATACCGATTCAAATCAAAATCGGGTAATTGGTTGTACCTTGAAACTTTGGAGGTAGCTTATGAAACAGATAAAAAAGGAAATATTACAAAATTATTGGGTTCGTTTATTGATGTTACTGAGAGAAAAAAAGCGGAAAAATGTTTGCTTGAAAGTGAAGAAAAATATAGACTACTTGCAGACAATGCTTCTGATATTATTTGGATAATTGATGCAGAAAGCTTAAAATTCAAATATATAAGTCCAGTTGTTGAGCGTATTTATGGTTATAAACCGGACGAAGTTTATGATTTGCAAATGGATAAGATTTTTGATGATAAATCTTATAAAATTCTTATTAAAGGTCTAAAAATTAGATTTAGAAAAATTTATAATGGCGATGAAAAATATAGAATCAGAACTGATGAATTAGTTAGTTTTCATAAAAATGGGGAAATTATTTTTGTGGAGCTTGTTTCTAAAATTGTTCAAAATGGACAAAAATTTGAACTTTATGGAATTTCAAGGGATATAACTGAAAGAAAAAAAGCAGAATTTAATTTAAAAGAAAGTGAAGAAAAATTTAGAACTTTTGTAAATAATTCAGTCGATGGAATTTGTATTATTAACGAGAATCACAAGTTAAGTTTTGTTAATAAAGCTTTCGAAAATTTAACCGGTTATAGTAGAAAAGAATTATTAGGTTTAACTTTTATTGATTTTGAAGGGAAAATATCACCAAATAATAGAATTGATAATAATGTTCATGACGCTATTTTTGAGCAACTTCAAAAAAATACTCCTTTGAATAAAATGAGAGAGCAAATAATTACTAAAAAAGATGGCTCTTCTGCAGTTTTGCAGATTTCTATTTTTAAGATAAAGGCTCAGAATAGTAATTATAGATTGGGTGCGATTGTTAGAGATGTTACAGAAAAAAGAAAACAAGACAATGAGCTAAAGGAGTTAATTGCCACAAAAGACAGATTTTTTAACATTATCGCTCACGATTTGCGTAGTCCTTTTAATGCTTTACTTGGTTTTTCAGAAATTTTATTTCAAAATCATAAAAGTTTCGACGAACAAAAAATGAATCATGTAACAGAATTATTGTATGAAAGTTCAAAAACAGCCTATAAATTAGTCGAAAACCTTCTAGCATGGTCTCGTACTCAAAATAAAAAATTCAAAATATTTCAATCTAATTTTTCTTTACAACATGCTGTTAAAAAGGCAATTCAGGAAGCTGAAATTTCTGCAAAACAAAAAAATATAAAAATTTTAAATGCTGTAAACATTGATGTTGAAGTGTTTGTTGATCTTAACCTTTTTGACGCAATTTTGCGAAATTTGCTTACAAATGCTGTTAAATTTACTAATCGGTTCGGACAGGTTGTTATTGATGCGGAAATAATTGATTCCGAATTTGTTCAAATTTCTATAAGTGACAACGGAGTAGGAATAGAACCCGAAAGACTAGAAAACATTTTTAAGCTCGATAAAGAAACCTCAACAAAAGGAACAGAAAAAGAGACTGGAACAGGTCTTGGATTGCTTCTTTGCAAAGAATTTATCGAAAAACAAGGTGGCAAAATTTGGATTGAAAGTGAAATAAACAAAGGCTCTAATTTTATATTTACTATTCCTTTGGCTAAATAATCTGAATAGAAAACCAAAAAAAATGGATTTTTTATTTTTTCGGGAAAATTTATTAATTTCGTGCCAAATTTTTCACTATTAAATTCACATAATATGTCAGGACATAATAAGTGGTCAACCATAAAGAGAAAAAAGGGTGCTGCTGATGCAAAACGCTCAAAGTTGTTTTCAAAAATGGTAAAAGAAATATCTATTGCTGTCAAAGAAGGTGGCAGTAGCGATGAAACAACAAATCCAAGATTAAGAGTTGCTTTGCTGAATGCAAAAGGCGCAAATATGCCAAAAGCAACAATAGAAAAAGCAATTTCTAAAGCCGAAGCCGGTACTGAAAGTTGGGAAGAAGTAACATTTGAAGGTTATGGACCTGACGGCGTAGCTATTTTTGTAGAGTGTTTGACAAACAACAACAATCGTACTGTTAGCAATATCAGAGCTGTATTTAACAAACATAATGGAAGTTTGGGAACAAACGGTTCGTTGGCTTTTATTTTTGATAGAAAAGGTGTTTTTACTATTCCCGAAGATCAAATTGCCGATATGGAAGAAACCGAACTTGAACTTATTGACGGAGGTGCCGAAGAAATTGAAAAAGAAGAGGATAAATACATTGTTACTTGTGGATTTGAAGATTTTGGAAGTATGCAAAAAAAACTGGAAGAACTGAAAATTATTCCTGAAAATTCAGAGCTGGTAAGAATACCAAATAATATGAAATCAGTGACGCTTCATACTGCTGAAAAAATCTTGAAAATGATTGATACTTTTGAAGATGACGAAGACGTTCAAAATGTTTTTCATAACATGGAAATGACAGATGAAATAATGACTGCTTTGGAAGAAAAATAAACTATTTTTACTCTAAATAAAAACGAATAAACAACAAAGTTTGTTCGTTTTTTTTATATTTGCAAAAAAGGATATATGTATCAGATTACAATTTCATCGGATAATATGCAGGATTTATTGTTATTAAAAAAACTTGCAGAAAAAATTGGAGTTTTAGTTGAACTTCAATCTTTTTCAAATAATACATAAGATTATAAATTTGAAAATTTTGAGGAAGATTTTGCAGGACTAATCTCAGAATCTGAATTGTCTTTGCAAATATGAATAATAACACTCTAAGAACTTTAAAAACTTTACGAACACTACAAACTTTAAGAACTTTAAAAACTTTAAAAACTTTAAAAACTTTAAAAGCTTTAAGAACTTTAAAAACTTTAAGAACTTCTCAAAATTTAACCTCCCTATGACCGAACGAGAACTTTTTTTCAGACATTTAGGTTTACCATCTGCTAATCCATCTGCGTTGCATATTACAAAAGCAGAAGGAATTTATCTATACGACAATAAAGGCAGACAAATTATAGACTTATGTGCAGGCGTTTCTGTAAGTAATATTGGACATCAACATCCGGCTGTTATTGAAGCAGTTAAAAAACAAGTTGAGCAATATATGCACATTCATGTTTATGGCGAATTATTACAATCTCCGCAAGTAAAATACGCCGAATTTTTGACCAACCAATTACCCAACCAATTAGATTCAGTATATTTTGTAAATTCCGGTAGCGAAGCAAATGAAGGTGCTTTAAAATTAGCAAAAAGATATACCGACAGAAGCGAAATTATTTCTTTTAAAAATGCTTATCACGGTAGCACTCACGGCGCTTTGAGTGTTTTAGGCGATGAGTATTTTAAACAAGCTTATCGACCGCTTTTGCCTGATATTAGATTTCTTGAATTTAACAACGAAAAGCAACTTGAGCAAATAACTCAAAAAACTGCTTGTGTGATTGTTGAACCGGTTCAAGCTGAAGCCGGAGTGATTGTTCCTGAAAATAATTTTTTGCAAAAATTAAGAAATCGTTGTGATGAAACTGGAACTTTCTTGATTTTTGATGAAATTCAAACAGGATTTGGTAGAACAGGCGAACTTTTTGCCTTTATGAAATATAATGTTGTGCCTGATATTATGACAATTGCAAAAGCCATGGGTGGTGGAATGGCAATTGGAGCTTTTGTTGCTTCCAGAGAAATTATGGACGTTTTAAAAACCAATCCGATTTTGGGTCACATTACTACTTTTGGCGGACATCCCGTTTCTTGTGCTGCTGCTTATGCTAACTTAAAGGTTATTTTAGATGAAAAACTTTGTGATAATGTCCAAAAAAAAGGTGATTTATTTCTTGAAAAAATAAGACACTCTAAAATTAAAAGTATAAACGGAACTGGCTTGCTGTATGCCGTTGAACTTGAAAGTGCTGAAATGACAAGCAAATTTGTTGAAAAGGCGGAAAAAAACGGATTTATAACCGATGCTTTTTTGTTTGCCCCTCAAAAATTCAGAATTGGACCTCCGTTGACCATTAAAGACCAGCAAATTCAAATTGTGAGTGAGTTGATTTTGAAAACATTAGATGAAATATAAATTGTTTGTGATTTCAAAGTTGCATATATTAAATATTAGTGCTAAAATTGTGTTTTAGAAAAAAGAAAGATGTTTTTATTTATTATTTTTTCAGAATAAAACTTTTAAAAATGAACATTAAAGACTCTACAATTCTAATAGTTGATGATATTCCTCAAAACTTAAAGATAGTTGGAACTATACTTACAGAAAACGATTACAAGACATTTGCTAGTTTAAGTGGAAAACAAGCTCTGGAAATTGTTTCTGAAAGACAAATTGACCTCATTTTGCTGGATATTTCAATGCCCGAAATGGATGGTTTTGAGGTTTGTAAAGTATTAAAAGATAATCCTTTAACACGAGATATTCCCGTTATTTTTCTTACAGCTCGTACTCAAATCGAAGATGTTGTTAAAGGTTTTGATATAGGTGGTGTAGATTATATTACAAAACCTTTTAATATGCAGGAATTATTAAAAAGGGTGGAAAATCATCTCTACATTTTAAAACAAAAGCAACTTATTAAACGTCAAAATGAAGAGCTAAAAGAACTTAATGTTTCTAAAAGTAAATTTCTTAGCATAATTTCTCATGATCTTCGTAATCCATTTAGTGCTATCTTGATGTTTGCTGAATTACTTCTTGAAAATAATAATGAAATTGATAACTTAAAAAAAGACGATGTCATTAAAAACATTAAAAATGGAACCGAAAATGTCATGAAATTGCTCGAAGACCTTTTAAAATGGTCTAAATCTCAAATGCATAACTTGCAATTGGTTCCCAATGAAGAATTTCTAAAACCTCTTGTTAGAGATGTAATAAGTATATTGAAGGAACCTGCTCAAAACAAAAAAATTAAAGTGATTGAAAATATTGATGATGAAATTTCATTTTATGCTGATGTTGATTCTATAACTACTGTTGTGAGGAATTTACTTTCAAATTCAATCAAATTTTCAAATAAAGAAGGTCAAATTATAATTTCTGCAAAAGATATTGACGATAATTTTATTGAAGTATCTGTGACTGACGATGGAATTGGTATTGCCGAAGAAAAATTGGGCGATTTGTTTAGAATTGATAAAAAAGTTGTTACACTAGATACAAACAATGAAAAAGGAGCCGGTCTTGGTCTAATTTTATGCAAAGAATTTGTAGAAAAAAATGGAGGTAAAATTATGGTAAAAAGTGAAATAGGAAAAGGTTCAACATTCAGTTTTACAATTCCCAAAAAGGCAATATAAAAACAACTTATTTCAATAAGTGATGCATATCATGGTTTTTAATCATTTTTCAGGTTTATTTTGAAAATTAACTTTGTTTGAAAAATTCGACAAACTATAAAAAACTTGAAACTATGAAAAGAAATGTTCTTTTAATCTACATGAGCACACGTCAGGAAACTGCCGAAAAAACTCAAAAAATTTTAACCGGTTGGGGTTGTTACATCAAAACACGTTTAGGAATTCACGACGGTGTTTTAGACAAATGTACCGATACCGGATTAGTATTCATTGAACTTGTTGGTGAAACTGAAAAACATCAGGAAATGGAACGCAAACTTAACCTGATTAAAGGTGTAACAGCAAACTTAATTTCAATGGAATTAACAGATTAAAAAAAAGCCTCGAAAGAGGCTTTTTTTATTTCAAAATAACTTTTCATTTCAAAAAATTTCATCAATATTTTGATTACCATTATAAGAAAAATCAACATAATAATCGTCTTCAATTCCTAAAACTTCAAAAGCTAAAGATTTGTTGATTAAAGAACCATTTCTAAGTCCTATATAATCAGAATATGATGAATATTTCCATTCTTCAGCTCCAACAACCAAACCGGCATTTATAGGATTGTAATGGATATAATCAAAACAAGTTAATGCGTAATCATCATTTCGATTAGGAAAATCAATAACCTGTCGCAAGTTCTTTGCTTTGGTTTTTTGTCTGAATAATGAACCAACTGTTCCTTTTTCTTTGTTTATTGCTTGTGTATAAGAGCTTTGCATTGTGCCTATTTTTCTGCTTAATATTTGTAATCCGCTTTTATTAACATATACTTCTGATTTTTCGGTTGCCATCAGCATAAAATGAAAGTGATTTGGCATAAGACAATAAGCAAGAATTTCACAAGCGGGTTTTACAATAGTTCTTATTTTTCTAAGAAAAAAAAGATAATTTTCATCGCTAAAAAATATTTTTTGGCGATTATTTCCCATGTTATAAACATGATATAAATTTCCTTTCTCAAAATGCATTTTTTCTGTTTTTAGTTTTATTTTTAGTTTGTTTGTTTGTTTGTTAGCTGAAAGCGGTTAGCGTTAGCTGTCTGACCGATTACCGGTCTGACAGCTAACAGCTAACAGCTTTCAGCTAACGCAAAACAACTTTTCCGGAAAAAATCTTATCTTCGCTTCTGGCTTCAATCAAATAAACACCCGAATTAAGACCTGAAATGTCGATAAAATTATCTGTCAATTCTGTGATTTTCATGACCTGTTTCCCTGTAAAATCGTATACGATAACTTCTTCTGTTTTCGTTTCAGAACCGAACGAAGCTGAGGTATTTATTGTAAATTTGCCATCTGTTGGGTTAGGGTAGAAGCTAAGTTCGTGATTTATTTCATTTACTGCTCCACCATTATTTGCTATAACCCAAATAGGATTGTTGTTTGCTGTATCAGTTAGGTATATTTCATTTTCGTTACTACCAAAATAATCACAAGCCATTATTGTATATGTCTGACCATCAATTGCATTTATATCGTAAAGTTCAGAATAATAATCGGCTGTATTATAATCATTATATACACAAAACCAACCTGATGATCCTATTTCATCTCCATCTCCAAAGGTATTATTAGCCAAATAAGTAACACCATTTTCGGCAATAGGAGGATTAGCTACGTAATCTCCCTCTTTCATAAAAATTGCAACACGGTCTCCACTGCCATTGTTCCAACCTAACAAAACGTAACCAATTTCCTTAACTGGAATAATTTGATTCAAATCACTTGCTTGCACAATCTCATATTCATAAGCACCAATAGATGGATAATTTTCATTTCTTTGATTGCCTTCTATATCGGTTGTTATTTCAGGTAAATATTCAGCTCTGGCTATTGCAGGAGAACAAGAATTTAGCTGTAAACTATCATCTGATTTAAAACAAACTTCTTCTTGGAAAATTGAATTTGTTTCTCCACCTGTAAAGGTTTGCCAATCAGGCAATTGCATAGCGCCTGATGTATTCATTGCCAATGTAGTCATCAAATAATCGCCGTCAATAAAATATACATTATTATCTATTTCATCAAAAGGATTTGTGCTGAAATTAATCGCTATTGCTGCTCCAACTGTTATTAGAGAAGAGCCGTCTCTTTTGCCCAAAGTGTTTGAAATAATATTATTTTTGAATATAATTCCTGAACCTGAATTAACCAATAATCCTGCTGCAAAAACATTGTTGTCGGATCCTCCAATCCCGTATTCGTTGTTTTCGGGCATATTTATTGAATTATGGACAATGGTTATTGAAGTTAAATTTGGAGAACTAAGAGCAATTGCTCCGGGAGGCATTGTTTCATAACTATCCGAAGCAATATTTGAAATGCGGTTATTTGCAATAAGGAAATTATCTGTGTTGCAGTCCAAAACGGCAATAGCCTGAACAACGTTGTTTGTTCCGGTGTGGATAAGGCTGTCGATATAATTTCCGGTAATTTCTACATCTCCGGTTAAGTCATTTACTGCAACGGCATGAATAGCGTTTGTGTTGCTATATACATCATCATCAATAAAGTTGAAAAAGATATTGTCGCGAACAAAAACATCTTCTCCAAATTGGCAACTTACTCCAAAATCCAGATATTCGTCCGGAATTGTAGAGCCAATTGTATTGCCGGTAATAAAAGTGCTGTCACCCAGTACAATAGCACCTATTTGAGCATGTTTTATTTCATTGTTTTCAATCAATAAATTATTGTTGTTTTCGGCAGCAACACCCGATGAAATGTATTGATTTCCGTTGGCTTTAAGAATACAATTTTTGATTACAATATTCGAGCTGTTTTCTACAAAAATTGCAGCGTGCTCGTCAACTGTTGATAAATTTGAAATTACCAAATCTCTGGAATCTGTTCCGTTGTTTGAACCGTCAATTATCACGTTGCTCACATCATGAATGTAGAAAATTGCCAGAGAGTTATCTCTTTCTATTGTGTCAGAAATTCCGTCTGCGAGTTTAATTGTTAATGTGTTTATGGCACTTGATCCCGAAAAACTTGAAATATTTATCGGATAAGCATCAGGTATTGGATTATAATCAGCCGATAATTCAAATACAACTGGTCCGTCAGCTCCATTTATTTGCAATGCTTCTAAAGCCAGATAAAGTGTTTGATAACTGTCGCCGGTTCCCCAGCCAATTGAATAAGTACCGCTCATTTGGGCATTTCCGTTTGAAAAAACAAAAATGGATAAAAACGTTAAAATAATTAGTTTCTTCATAATAATAGATTTTATTTTTTTCAAATATCATAAAAAATAAGAGATAAAAACAATTAAAATTGACGAATTGTTTTTAAAACCAAAAAATGTTTTATCAAAAAAATATTTTCAAATTGGATTTGTTTAATAAATTTGCTCCTCAAAATTTACGACTATGAAAAAATCAAGTATTCTAATAATCATTCTTTTAGTATTTAATTTTCAGTTTTTTGCGCAAAAACTAGTTATATTGCATACCAATGATATGCACTCAAAATTAACAGGTTTTGGACCCGAAGCAAGTTATACTCCTTTGGTTGATGACGACGATAAAACCTTAGGAGGATTTGCTCGTTTGGCAACAGTTGTTAACGAAGAAAAAGCTAAAAATGGCGATGCTGTTATTGTTTGCGATGCAGGCGATTTTTTGATGGGTACAATTTTTCAGTCTCTTGAACCCGAATCAGGTTTTCAACTAAATTTGATGAAAAGTATCGGCTACGATGTAATTACTCTTGGTAATCATGAGTTTGATTTTGGTCCGCAAAATATTGCAAATGTTATAAATAATGCAATCAAAATCGGTGGAATTCCACAAATTGTTTCTTCTGAATTAATTTTTTCTGATACTGACAAAAGAGACGATGATTTACAAAAACTTTATGCCGAAAATTATATAAAACCATATACTGTTATCGAACGAAATGGTTTGAAAATTGGCTTTTTCGGATTACTTGGGGAGGAAGCTCAAATGGTTACGCAAGCTGCTGTTCCTGTGCAATTTAAAGATGTTGTTAAAACAGCAAAAAGTATTACTAAAATTCTTCGTGAAGACGAAAAAGTTGATATAATAATTTGTTTGTCGCATAGTGGTGTTTATGCTGATGACGAAGGTGTTATGTATGGAGAAGATATTGATTTAGCAAAAAAAGTTTCTGATATTGACATTATTATTAGTGGTCATACTCATGTCCCTACTTACAAATATATTCAGCAAGGCAAAACAATTATTGTTCAAACCGGTTCTTATCTGAAAAATCTTGGCAGACTAGAAATTAACTACGAAAATGGCACAGTTTCGGTTACTGATTTTCATCTTATTAAAATGAATGACGATATAAAGGGAGATGAAAAGGTAAATCAGGCAATTGAACAATATAAAAAGAAAGTTGACGAAAAATTCTTTAGTCCATATAATTTAAGTTACTCAAAGCCTGTTTGTGAAACAAATTTTGACTTAGTTCAAGGATATTTTAAGGAGAAGAAACCGAGTAGTATTGGTAATTTAATTACTGATGCAATAAGGTATTACGTTGATAATTTTAGTACAGGAACAGACATTGTTCTTGAAGCACAAGGAACAATCAGAGAAAGTTTTTTAACCGGAGAAATTACCCCTGCTGATATTTTCAGGGTAACTCCTTTGGGCTTTGGTAATAATGATTTGCTTGGTTACTCATTGGCAAAAGTTTATATTTACGGACGTGAAATAAAAAAACTTGGAGAATTGTCAATATTTGCCGGCAAACCAGGCGAAGACAGCTACTTGTATTATAACGGAGTGGAATTTACATATAATCCAAAGGGGGGATTTTTGAACAAAGTAGTGAAAATAGAGCTTAATGGCAAGGAAATAGATTTTTCTAAAAAGAACAAAACTTTATATAGCCTTACAGCAAACAGATATTTGCTTGGATTTGTAGAAGAAGTTAAAAAAATGAGCCACGGTTTAGTTAAAATTTATCCGAAAGATTCAGAAGGTAATCATATCACAAATATTGATGACTTTATATTAGATTTTGACAAAAATAAAGATGGCGTTCAGGAAGGAAAAGAGTGGTTAGCAATAATTGAATTTATGCGACAATTTGAAGATTCAGACAAAGACGGATTGCCCGAAATCCCCGAAAATTATAAAACATTTAAAAATCCATTTGTTGTTAAATAGTTTACCAGTTAACTAGTTTGCTAGTTAATCAGTTAATTATTAAATCCGTAATTAGTTAGTCGGTTAATTAGTTTTTTCTTTTTTGAGAGAAAAAAATTTATAATATGCTTGATTTTATAGCGTTGATTTTTTAGGTGAACTATCCGGTTGGGTGTTTATTTCTTCAATTGAAAATTCAATCCAATCGGTTTTGTGAACTTCGTATAAAGTTTCATGGGAAGAATCTTTAAACTCAATTTTATATGTTTTATATTTTAAATTTTTATAATCGTCAGGTGTTCTACATGTCCACTTTCTTTCAATTTCATTAATTTCATCACCAGATGTTATTTTAATTATAAATTCGTGTAAATCACCAAATTCTTCCATTTCTTTTCCGCCAATTATTCTTTCAAAAGAAAGAAGTTTTATTTTTATGCCAAATAAATCAAAAAGAACTTCTTCGTTTACGTTAATTCGTTTTGTTTCTTTCATAGGATTTGTGTTGCTTAATAAATTAACTTTTCATCAGCAATTTAGTATTGATTTATTCATTTTCGGGTTCTAAAACATAAATAATAACAGCTTCAATTTTGTCTTTGGATTGTTTAAGAATAATTTCTTTGTTTGGAAATGTATATAATAAAACTTTTTGAGATGTCTCATTTTGTTGAATGTTAACATCTATTAGTAAGTAATTTACTTTTTGAAATTTGTCAATGTAAAATGTAAGAGGATTTGTAAAAAGTTGATTTCTCGTTAAACTAATATCATTAAAAAATACAGTGCCAACATCGTTTTTATATTGTGCTAATGATTCAATATTTAATACCATTGAGCCAGAAGGATAAATATAAATTATGTCTGTATAAATAATTTCTTTACCATTAAGTTTTGTCGGGAAGTTGTTTGTTCTTACAATTTCTGATATTTGAGGTTCTTCATCAATGTACAAATTTATCTCGACAGTGTCGTTGCGATTTATTCTTTCTTTAAAATTGATTAATTTAGATTGATAAATACCGTTTTCTTCTCCGTCTTTATCTTGAATCAAAAATTCCAATTTTGCTCCCCAATCTACTAAAGCAGGCATTCCGAATTCTCCGTTTTTATCAGTTTTTACTTCTCCTCCGTAACCTTGCATAATAGAAATATTTGGAATTGGTTGTTGTGTGGCTTTGGAATAAACTTTCCCTTTCATAAAAAAATCAACAACAGGTGCTCCATATTGTGCTATTATTTTTGTTGTAAATCCTACAATCATACCAACTGTAAGCAAGATAACTGTTATGAATTTCAGGTAATAATATCGAAAGTTTTTTTGCATGATGATTGTTTTTTCAAAGATAATTGTTTTTAATATTAAAGTCAAGGGGGGCAGTCTTTCAGTCCTCTGTCTTCAGTCTGTCATTCTTTCTTTTGGTCGACAGAGGACTGCTGTTTGTAGGACTTAGTTTATTATAGTGACACATTTGTACATCGTCTTCGGTATTTTCGTATAGATGAATTCCGTTGCCGTTGCAATATTTATACACATCGCAGTTTTTGCAGATTCTTTTTTTAGTCCAGCTTCGGTCGCGCATAACTTTAAATTTATTATTCCACACGTCCAAAAAATCATCTTTGTAAATGTTTCCTTGAATGAAAGAATGATTTATGTTCGGACAAGCAGAAATAGAGCCGTCAACCAAAACGGAACCAATATGAACTCCTGCATGACAGAAAAAATATCCGTCGCGAACTTCATTTTCGTAATTGCCCAAAAATCCTTCACAGCTGTACGAAACATTTATTCGTTTTTCTTTTCTGCTTTGTTTGATAAATTCCATTAAATCAACAAATTGTTCATTGGAAATATTCAAAAAAGTGTTGGTCTTTGCTCTTCCGGTTGGGAAAATTGTGAATAATCGCCAGTTTTTTACGCCGATTTCAATCAAAAATTCCTTAAATCGTTCTAAATCGTCAATATTTTTGCCATTTACGCAAGTTACAACATCATAAACAATTCCAGGTTGTTTCACAATCATTTTTATCGCTTCAACTGCTTTTTCAAAGCTTTTTTTGTTATTTCTTAGCCAGTTGTGAGCTTCTTCAAAACCGTCTAAACTAACTGTAATTGAACCTAAACCTGCATTTAAAAGACTATTAAATCTTTCTTTTGTCAAAGTCAAGCCGTTTGTAACCATTCCCCACGGAAAGCCTTGTTTTGTAATTTTTTCGCCAAATTCTTCGAGGTCTTTTCGCATCAAAGGTTCGCCACCTGTTAGAACAATCATTGTTTTGTGTGGATTTTGATTTTTGCTGATTTGTTCAGTGACTTTTAGAAAATCGTCAATAGGCATATTTGCAACTTTGGATTCTTTGTGGCAGTCGCTTCCGCAATGTAAACAGTTTAGATTGCAACGTAATGTACATTCCCAGAAAAAATATTTTAGTTCGTGCAATTCTGTTTGAACATCAACGTATTTTTTGTGCAAATTAAGCGCAAGTTTCTTTTTAAAGCTTATCTTTTGTGGATTGTTCATGCCTCAAATTTAGTTGATTTTAACAACAATTAAACTAAAATAAACAAAAAAAAGCTCTCGCAAATTTTTCAATCTACAAGAGCTTATTTTTTAGAAAATCAGATTATAATCAATTAACTTCTTTTTCTGTCGTCTTTTTTGTACACTCTTTTTTTATCGTCTTTTTTATAAACTTTTTTTCTGTCGTCTTTTTTGAAATCTCTTCTTTTATCATCTTTTTTGTAGTCTCTTTTCCTATCGTCACGTTTATAATCTCTTCTTTTGTCGTCTCTATTAAATTCTTTTTTTCTATCGTCTTTTGGCAACTCTTTGGCTATTTCAACGTTTAGTTTCACACTTCCGTAGCTTTTTTCATTTCCATTAAAGGCATCAACAACAGTAGATGCAACTTCTTTTTCCACCTCAAAAAATGAAAAATTACGTTGAATATCAATTCTACCTACCTGAATATTATTCGAATTAGTTACTTCGTTTATAAGTCCAAGTAAATTAGGAGCTTTTAGATTATTGTTTGTTCCAACGTTGATAAAAATTCTGGCGTATTCTTTACGAGAACCTCTGCGTCTTTCGCTTCTATTGTCATTTCTACCGTCGTTTCTACCATCATTTCTGCCATCTCGTTGTCTTGAATCTGTTTGAGCAGAATTCAAATCTTTTGCATTTTTGTAATAATCAAGAAATCTCTCAAATTCTACGTAAACAAATCTTTTCAAAAGTTCGTCTCTGTCCATCCATTCAAGTTTTTCCATAATTGTAGGCAAGTGAGGAGCAATTTTTTCCTCATCTACTACAATGTTTTCAATGTTATCCATTAAATTGAAAAGTCTTCTTTCGCAAATTTCTTCGCCGGAAGGGATTTTTTTAGGTTCAAATTTTTTGCCTACTAATCTTTGAACTTCATTTATTCTTCTTCCTTCTCTTGTGTGACTGATAATTATTGAAATACCTTTTTTCCCGGCTCTTCCGGTACGTCCGCTACGGTGGATATAAACTTCTAAATCATCAGGTAAATTGTAATTTATAATATGTGAAAGATCATCTATATCAAGTCCTCTTGCTGCAACATCAGTGGCTACAAGTAATTGAAGTTGTTTTGTACGGAAACGTTGCATTACGTAATCACGTTGAGCTTGAGATAAGTCGCCGTGCAAAACGTCTGCATTGTATCCGTCGTCCATTAATTTACTAGCTACATCTTTGGTTTCGGCGCGGGTTCTACAAAAAATAATTCCGTAAATATTTGGGTGAAAATCGGCTAGACGTTTAAGGGCTAAATATCTGTCTGATGCTTTAACTGAATAATAGTGATGCTCAACATTTTCAGCTCCGGTGTTTTTTCTACCTACAGAAATTTCTGTTGGGTTATGCAAATAGTCACTAGCAATGCGTCTTACGCCATCAGGCATTGTTGCTGAGAATAAAAGAGTTCGTTTTTCTTTTGGAGTATTTTCAAGAATAGCATTCAAATCTTCGCGGAAGCCCATGTTTAACATTTCGTCAGCTTCATCTAAAATCAGCCATTTTATGTCGTTGATTTTTAGTGATTTTCTGTTAATTAAATCTAATGTTCTTCCGGGAGTTCCAACAACAATATGCGCTCCTTTTCTAAGGTCACGGATTTGATTTTCAGCACTTGCTCCACCATAAACAGC
The DNA here is from genome assembly GCA_016938685.1 of Bacteroidales bacterium. Lineage (GTDB taxonomy): Bacteria > Bacteroidota > Bacteroidia > Bacteroidales > JAFGUD01 > JAFGUD01. The sequence continues at coordinate 22,881 of JAFGUD010000212.1, forward strand.
AACAACTTTTACTTCTGGTAAATATTTAGAATAATGTTCTAAATCTTTAGTTATTTGTAAAGCTAATTCTCTGGTAGGGCTAAGAATAATAGCTTGTACTGTTTTTTGAGATAAATCAATTTGTTGTAAAATTGGAAGTCCAAATCCGGCAGTTTTGCCTGTTCCGGTTTGTGCCAATGCAATCAAATCATTTTCTGAGTCTAAAATAGCAGGAATAGTTTGTTCCTGAATTGGAGTAGGTTCAACAAAACCTAAGTCCGAAATTGCCCTTTTAAGTTCATCGATAAGGACATCTTGTTCAAATATATTCATTATAAAATTTTTTGTCGGTAAGCTAATGTGCAATTAAAGCTAAATTGTTGTACGCATGAAAAAAGTTCTGGTTTCGCATCAGATTTACCGAATTCGTAAATTAGTTTACAGTATATTTTGCAGAGAGAATTGTACTTTTACAAGACAAAAAAACTTTGCTTATTACGCTGTATTTCAGATGCGAAAGAATCGGCAAGGCTGCCAAAAAAATATTAAGATTTGTCTTAATAAATACCCAAATATTCCTTTACACCTGTAAAAAAAGTTGGGCAAAGGTAATGGTTTTATTTTAATATGAAAATAAAATGTTTTTATTTTTGTAGGAAAGAGCTAATTGTTAATGCTTTTTCTCTATTTGAAGAAAAATAAAAAATAATTTCATGTAAATTTAAGAATTTGTTTGTTTAAGTTTATAACGACCTAATTATCTTAATAATTTGGGCTAATTTGAACTTCTATTAGATTTTTTTTATCTTAGACTTTTAATTTAAAAAATAAAAATATGCTTTACGCCAGCGAAAGTCTTAAATTTAAACATTTTGAAACAAGTGGAGCAACTTATAATTTTAGGTTATATGATTCTGTTCCAGCAGAGTTTTCGGAAGGTGATTTTTTTGAAAAAACTAAAAAAGTGAGTTTTAATGAGTTCAAGGAAAAGATGTATGTTTGTTTGGGCTGTGGAAAAATTCTTTCAGAATATGTGGCAGAAACTATTCAGAATTTGCCTGCAGGAGGTCATGTTGAACTTTCTTTATACAAATGTAAAAAGTGTGGCAAATATACTTCGTTAGAATATTTTGATGACGAAATGTTGTTCTAAAAAATGATAATTTGAAATTGTAAAAAAGCATTTTAAATCTTTCGGGTTATTTTTTTAATTTTGTACAAATAAAAAATTAAAAAAAATGAGAAAAAAAATAGTAGCAGGAAACTGGAAAATGAATACAGACCTGAATTCTGGTCTTGAATTGGCAAAAGCAGTAAGTGAAAAAGTAAAATCAATAGATTTAGACACAAACAAATTTGGATTGATAATCGCAACTCCATTTACTCATTTATATGCTGTTAGTCAGGTTATTGATTCTTCTAAAGTTCAACTTTCTGCACAAAATATTGCAGATAACGAAAAAGGGGCTTTTACCGGAGAAACTTCTGCAAGTATGATTAAAAGTGTAGGAGCAACTGCAACTCTGCTTGGTCACTCAGAACGTCGTGCTTTTTATGGTGAAACCTCAGAAACTTTGACTAAAAAACTTAAAATAGCTCTTGATCACAATTTATTACCTATTTTTTGTATTGGTGAAGTTCTGGAAGAACGTGAGGCAGAAAAACATTTTGAAGTTGTAAAATCGCAGATTGATGAAGTATTGTTTAATCTTGATGTAGATGATTTTAAAAAAGTAATAATTGCTTACGAACCAGTTTGGGCAATTGGAACAGGAAAAGTTGCTTCTCCAGAACAGGCTCAGGAAATTCATGCTTTTATTAGAAAAATTGTTTCAGAAAAATTTGGTGCAGAAGTAGCTGAAAATACTACAATTTTGTATGGTGGTAGTTGTAGCCCTTCAAACGCAGCAGGACTTTTCTCTCAACCCGACATCGACGGTGGGCTTATTGGTGGAGCATCACTTAAACCAGATGACTTTATTGAATTATTGAAAATTAGAATGCAAGAATAATAGAATGATAGAATAATTGAATAATTGAATAATAGAATGATAGAATGATAGAATAATAGAATGATTGAATAATAGAATGATTGAATAATAGAATAATAGAATGATAGAATAATAGAATAATAGAATGATTGAATAATAGAATGACAGAATGATAGAATGAGTGAATAATAGAATGAGTGAATAATAGAATAATGGAATAATTGAATGACAGAATAATAGAATGAATGAATAATAGAATGAATGAATAATAGAATAGCGCCTTAATAGTGTGTTAAAATTATATTGTTATTAAATTATTCAAAATTCAAGTATTCAAGCTTTGAGTCATTCAAGCATTCAGTCATTCAAGCATTCAGTCGCATTCAAGCATTCAAACATTCAGTCATTCATTTATTCAGGCATAAGTAAAAAGAATGAGCATTTATACCGACATATTAAAAAAATACTGGGGTTATCCCGGGTTTAGACCTTTGCAGGAGGATATAATTGTTTCTGCGGCTGAACACAAGAAAGATACTCTCGGTCTTTTGCCTACCGGAGGCGGAAAATCTATTATTTTTCAGGTTCCGGGGTTGGCTCATGACGGTATGTGTATAGTTGTAAGTCCTTTGATTGCTTTGATGAAAGATCAGGTGGAAAATTTGAAAAAGCAAAAAATTTCGGCAGCTGCAATTTATACCGGAATGACGAAAAAAGAGATTGATTTAACATTTGAAAATGCTATTAAAGGAGAATACAAGTTTTTGTATTTATCGCCTGAAAGACTTGGAACAAACCACTTTTTGGAGAAGTTGACTCAAATGAAAATCAATCTTTTGGCTATTGACGAAGCACATTGTATTTCGCAATGGGGCTACGATTTTCGTCCTTCATATTTGCAAATTGCAGAATTTAGAAAGTATATACCTGATGTTTCTGTTTTAGCACTAACCGCAACTGCTACGCCGGAAGTTGTTGTTGATATTCAGGATAAATTAGCATTCAAAGAAAAAAATGCTTTTCGTAAAAGTTTTGAGCGGAAAAATGTTGTTTACCTTGTCAGAAGGACTGAAGATAAATTTGGTCAATTGCTCAAACTCGTTAATGGAATACAAGGAACCGGAATTGTTTACGTAAGAAGCAGAAAACTGACTGAAAAAGTTGCTGCTTTTTTGCAGTCTCATGGTGTTTCGGCAGATTTTTATCACGCCGGAATTGAACCCAGAGAAAAGGATCAAAAACAAAACGATTGGAAACACGATAAAATAAGAATAATTGTTGCTACAAATGCTTTCGGAATGGGAATTGACAAATCCGATGTGCGTTTTGTAATTCATATTGACCTTGCAGATTCACTAGAAGCATATTTTCAGGAAGCAGGACGGGGTGGGAGAGACTTAAACGATGCTTATGCGTTTTTGCTTTTTAATGATGATGACGTTCAGAATTTACGTGATAATGTTGATAAATCCTATCCTCCGAAAGAAACAATTTTTTCAGTTTACGAAGCTTTGTGCAATTATCTTAAAATTCCAGTCGGGAATGGAAAAGGGCAAGAGTTTGAGTTTGTTTTATCTAAATTTGCACAAACTTTTGATTTTAAACCGTTAGAAGTATATAGTAGTTTGAAATTTTTGCAAAAAGAAAAATATTTGGAATATTCCGATGAGATTTTTACTCGTTCTAAAATCCATGTTATTTTATCTCGCGAAGATTTATATAAATTTCAAGTTGAAAAACCTAAATATGATGGCTTTCTAAAATTTTTGCTCAGAAATTTCTCAGGTTTATTTTCTGAATATGTTCAAATTGATGAATATCAAATGGCTAAAATGGCTAAAACTGAGCCTCGTGTCATTTTTATGCATCTTGAAAAATTGGCACAAGCAGGAGTTATTGATTATTTGCCCAAAAAAACTACTCCTTATATTACTTTTTTAGAAGACAGACAGCATCCAAAATCTTTTCGAATTAGTTCTGAGAATTATGATATGCTGAAAGTAAAGTATATTGAAAGAATTGAGGCTGTTATTAGTTATGTGCAAAGAGAAGATAAATGTCGTAGCCGATTATTGTTGGAATATTTTGGCGAAAAAGATGCTCCAAATTGTGGTAGATGTGATGTTTGTCATAATAAAAAAAGGAAATCTCCTGATGGATTTAAAGCTCTTAGAGAAACAATATTTGGGTTTTTAGAAGTTCATAATATGTCTTCAAAAGAGTTGATAGAGAAATTAACAGGAGACGAAGATAATATTCAGCGTGTGATTAGAAGTATGCTAGATGATGGGGAAATAATAATGACTGATGATAGAAAATTAAAATTAGTAAATAAAAAAAATAATTGAACTTTATAGTGAGGTAACTTGCTGAATTTTTAATGTTTAACTTGATAATATAGAAACTTAAACTCGATAACTGTTTAACTGGTTAACAGGTTAACTGGTTAACTCGATAATTAAAAAGAAATGGCTAAAAAAAGCACTCCAAAACCGTTAGGAAATATTCTTGAAACATATATAAAGGCTCTTGGACACGAAGACAAATATTTGGCAGCAAAAATAGTAAATAATTGGGACGAAATTGTGGGGAAAGCTGTTGCCAATAACACACAAGAATTATTTGTTGAGAATAAAGTACTTTATGTAAAAGTTGAATCATCTATTTTGAAACACGAATTAAATTTCATCAAATCAGGTTTGATAGATAAAATTAATAAGTATCTGGAAAAAAACATTATACAAAACGTAGTGATTTATTAAAATATTCTTTGTCAATTATTTTTTGTCATTTTTAGTAAAATATTAAATTTAAAGCCAAAAAAATGACAAAGATTACTCCCAAAACCTCAAAATTGCAATTTGCCGATTTGCATTTGCATTCCACATTAAGGCCTTTCGCTCAGTTTTGTGTCAAACCCGATGATGAAAAAGCGAGCATTTGGTATCAGGATAAAGCTCCCGATAATCCTTCAGGACGTGCTAAAAATTACACCCAATCCGATTTTACAAGTTTAACCCAGGGTGGCGTAAAATTAGCTTTTACAGCAATGTATCCGATAGAGCAAGGTTGGTTTGACATTCTAGAAGCATTGGGAATTACGTCTGATGATGATTTGGAAATGATTCTTAATTTTGTTCAAAATAAAAAAAGTAAAAATAAGCATCCTATATTTGGGAGATTAGAAAAAGTGCTTGAAGATAAAAAAGATAAAGATGATATTATTGATGAAATAATTGCAATAATTGGTCATTTTGTTACTTCTCTGCCTGTTAAAAGAATAAGAGAAATAATAGAACCTACATATAATTATTATGAAGCACTAAAGGAAGAACTTAATTATCTTGAAAATCAATGTAATAGTTCCGGTAAAAAAGCTGTTATTCCAGAAAACAGAGATGAATTATTAACTCTTTTAGATGATGACGAAACGATTGTTGTTATTCCGACAATTGAAGGCGGAGCTTCGTTTGTAGGCGGTAATGCTGAAACAATAGAGAATAAAAATTTAGATTTTAGTCAAATTAAGGCAAATATCAGGGAGATTAAAACTGCTCATAAGGTTTTTTTTGTAACACTTTCTCATCATTTTTACAATGGATTTAATGGTCATGCACAGAGTGTTTACGGAACAGGACGTGTTGGAGTAGATCAAATGCTTGGAAAAGGAAACATCATAACTGAGAACGGCTGGGAAATAGTAAGACAGTTGCTTTCGATAGGCGAATACAAAGACAAAAATGAAGGGAAACGAATATTAATAGACACAAAGCATCTAAGTGTGCCGGCTAGAATTGAATATTACAATTTTATTGCGAAATATAATGCGAAAAATCCTTCAGATAATATTCCAATAATATCCAGTCATAGTGCTTTTTCGGGTATTAATAAAATTGAAGATATTGGTGCGAACTCAGGTTATTATAGTGAATATGAGGTTAATATAGCAGAACAAGAAGTTGAGGCAATTTACAATTCAAAAGGTTTAATAGGACTAAATTTTGATCAAAATGTATTGAGTAAAAAACCGAAAAATGCAGGTAAAAAAGCTACAAAAAACTGGTCAAATGAAGAATGGGCACAGTTATTTGTCGATAATTTATTAGGAATGGTCGAAGCTTTTGCAGCAAAAAAGGACTCATTGAACATTAATATTTGGGATATTTTTACAATCGGTTCAGATTTTGACGGTTTTATTGATCCAACTAATTCTTTTGCCACCGCTGTAAAATTACCATTGTTAAAAGCTACTTTAATAGAAGTTTTAGGGGAAAGTAAAAAATTTAAGGAATTGTCGTTTGGTTTGTCAGCCGAAACAGTAGTAGAAAAATTCATGGGACAAAATGCAATAGAGTTTATAAAGCGAAATTATTGGAAGCGAGAAGAATTAAGTGCCTAAAAACAAAAAAAGCAACTCTTATGAGTTGCTTTTTAAAATTTTATCAATTTCTTTTTTCATTTCTAATAATACACTTTCTGTAACGTTTTCTAGTTCTAGTTTTTCTGCTAAATGAACAAAAAAGATCCAATCTTTATTTTTTTCAATTAAATCCAATTCTTTTTTTAGTTCAAATAAATATTCTTCACCTTCAACGTTTTTAGCTAATATAGCGTGATTCCTATATGATTCAGGATTTAATTCATCGTTAAACATTGTAAGGAAGTGTTCAAAATACGAATCAGGGTAAAGTTCTTCTAATGTTTTCATTGGTATATTTATGAGTAAAAAAAAGCTCCCAATTTTGAGAGCTTTAAAATATTTTTGCTTATTGCATAGAGATTATCTTTTCTCTTTCGTCTTTTGCAATAGTCATAAGTTCTTCTAACATTGCATCGTCCATTGTTACTTCTCCATCTTCGTTAGCAATTATTTTGTCGAAAAAATCTTTAAATCGAACAATAACTAATTCTAATTCTGCAATGTCCGCATTATCTGTTTTGTACTGTTCTATTAGTGGAACCAGAGTGTTAACAGTGTATTTTTGTTCTGCAATTTTTTGCGATAAAATACTCTTATCTGTGCTTGTTGCTGCTAATTGAGTAGAAATATAAATGCTTTCTATCCATGCTCCGGCAATAACCATAATTGATACGGCTCCTTTGTTTTCATTGTTTAACTTGTTAAAAGTGTCATAGTAAGTATTATTTACTATTTTGTACAAAGTATCACCATTGTCAATGTTACGTTCAACACGTTCAACCAAACTTTGATCGATAACTGTAGTAAGCCCCAGTTGGTCGGAAAGTTTTTTGGAGGCAACCATTATTTCTCTAATTGATTGTGCTTGATTATAAGTAGAAGCATAAGCTAAATCGGCTCCAAATATTCCTAAATTTAATGCTTGTGATTTTTCCTTGAAATAGTTGTCTACACTATTAACATCGTTTGTTAAACCTCCTATATATGCAGCTCCTGCTTCCTGAAGCATTTGAGTTGTTTCAAAAGGAGTTGGAATTGGATAAACCAGTTGTTCCATTTGATTATCAATAGTAATATCATTTGTGTTTTCGTTGTCATCTTTACAAGATGCAAAAACGAAGAAAAAAACAACTAGTAGAAGTAAAACGGATTTTGTATTCATGTTTTAAAGTTTTTTTATTTAAACACTAATCTTTCAACTTGTGGTCAAATTGATTTTATTTCACAAGTCTTTTGTTTATGCAAAAATAAAATTAAAATTGAAAAACGCAAGTTTATAGGCTATTTTTTTCCTTTATTTTTCGTTGCATTCTGTTGCTTTTGCATTTCTTCCAAGCGTTGTTGGAATTTTGATTTTTTTGGTCCTTTATTGTTTTTTATGTTTTCTCTTAGTTTTGCTAATACTTTATCTTCGTCAATCATTTTACGAATAAAAAGAATTTGGAATATTCCTATCACAGTAGAAAGGAAATAATAATAACTTAATCCGGCTGAATAATTATTAAACCAAACTATCATCATTACTGGCATTAAATACATCATGTATTTCATTGATTTTGCCTGTGGATTAGATTGATCCATGTTAGAATTGGTTAATACTGTATTTATTACCATTGCAACAGCCATTAACATTGTAAATAAACTGATGTGGTTTCCGAAAATGAAATTCACAACCGGAATATTTGCAGTCCATGAAACAACAGCATCGTATGTTGATAAATCATGTACCCATAAGAATGATTGTTGACGCAACTCAATTGATGTTGGAAAAAACCTAAATAAAGCAACTAAGAACGGAAATTGGAAAAGCATAGGCAAACATCCTCCCATTGGATTAACTCCGGCTTTTTTGTACAAGTCCATTGTGGCTTGTTGCTTTTTCATTGCATCTTCTTTTTTTGTGAATTTTTCTGTAACCTTGTCTATTTCAGGTTTTAAAATTCTCATTTTTGCCGAAGAAGCATAAGATTTGTATGTAAGTGGGAAAAGAATTAGTTTTATTAAAATGGTCATTATCAGGATAATAATACCAAAGCTTCCAATAAATTTCTCCAAGAAGTTGAAAAGTGGTATTATCGCAACTTTGTTAACAAAACCAATTATGTTTTTTCCAAGAAATATCATTTTTTCCATGTCTAAATCAAGAGTTTCGTTTACTTGAGTATTTTTTAGAATTTGATATTTATTTGGTCCGTAGTAAAATGCTAATGGAATATTAACATTATTACTGTGAATAAAAGGAATTGTAATTCTGGAAGTCATATATTTCAGATTAACTGAGTCTTTTTCTGAAATGTCTTCGGTTGATATTTTGGCAAAATCAAAATGCTCTTTAGAAATAAGCACAGATGCAAAAAATTGTTGTTTGTAGCCAATCCAGGAAACCTTAGATGATATTGATTCTTCGTTAATATTTTTTTTGGGATTTAATTTTTCTACACTTGATTGAAAAAGTTTATAATAAAGCATCGTGTTTTGGTTCTCCCATTTTTCGCCTCTTTCCAGATGTTTTAAATACTCGTTCCAATATAGTTCTAAATAGGTAGTATTTTTTGGAATAAGGTCATTCAGGTTTACAAAATTGATGTCGAAATCAACCAAATAACTTCCTGGTTTTAAAGTATATAAATATTCTATGTATTTATCTTCTGAAACATTTGCTCTTAAAGAAATTGTTTTTGCTGTTGATGTCGCATCGACTATTGATTCAGTAACAGAAGGCGTAAAATATAATTCACTTGTTTTGATTAGTCTTCCTTCGGAGAAAAATTGAAGTTCAAATTCGTTGTCTTCACCATCAAAAAGAATTAAATCCTTCTGGTCGTATGTTTTATATTTTGTTAAATCAACAGAATAAACTCTTGCTCCTTTTGTTGTAATTTCTACTTTCATCAAGTCGTTTCTGATAGTAAGAAACTCTTGTTCTCCTTGTGCTGCTTTTGCAAAACTACCGTATTGATTTTGCAGTTGTATGCTTACTAAAGAATCTTTGTTTAGTGTAGTGTCTGTTGCAACAATTTGAGGAATAGTATCTTGTGATACAAATTGAATATTGTTTAAGCTATCTTGTTTTGCTTGTTGAAGAACCTGTTCTTGTCTTAGTGAATCCTGTATTCTTTGCTGTCTGTCAAGGTCTTCTTGTTTTGGTTTCGTAAAATAAAAGAAGCCTAAAAGTATTGCTCCTATCATTAAAAATCCAATAATTTGATTTCTGTCCATTTTTTTAAGTTATCTTAGTTTTTTTTGTGTATTGTTTTTAGTGCATTGTACACTTTGTAACACTTAATTTTTATTTCTTAATTCTTATCTCTTAGTTCTTATTTCTTAGTTCTTAATTTTTTCTGTTCAAGTGCTGCTTTTATAAAATCAACAAATAAAGGATGAGGTTTCAGAACAGTACTGCTGTATTCCGGATGAAATTGAACGCCAACAAACCATGGATGATCTTTAATTTCCATGATTTCCACAAGGTTTGTATCGGGATTTATTCCGGTAGGAAACATTCCTGCTTCTGTGAATTTCTCCAAATATTCGTCATTAAATTCGTATCTATGTCTGTGTCTTTCAGTTATTTGTGTTTTTTTATATGCATTGTGAGCGTTTGTTTTTTTCTTAATGCTACAAGGATAAGCTCCTAATCTCATTGTACCACCCATTGCTGTAATGCTTTTTTGATTTTCCATAAGGTCTATTACCGGAAATGGTGTTGTTCTGTGCATTTCAGAAGAATGTGCATCTTTTAAGTTAAGCACGTTTCTGGCAAATTCAATTACTGCGCATTGCATTCCAAGACAAATTCCAAAAAAAGGAATTTTGTTTTCTCGAGCATATTTTACAGTTAATATTTTTCCTTCTATTCCTCTGTGTCCAAATCCTGGAGCTACAAGTATTGCATCGAAATCTTTAAGTAATTTTTCAACATTTTCAGGATTAATTTTTTCGGAATGAATCCATTTGATTTTAGCTTTTACTTGATTATGTGCGCCTGCATGAATAAAAGAATCGTTGATTGATTTATAAGCATCTTGCAATTCAACGTATTTCCCAACTGCTGCTATATTTACAGTGTCAATAGGATTATTAAGTTTGTGCAGAAATTCTTTCCAGGGTTTTAAATCCGGGCTTTCTCCAATAGGCAAATCAAATTTTTTAAGAACTGTTTCGTCTAATTTTTCACTTTGCATTTTTAATGGCACTTCATAAATTGAAGACGCATCAATTGCTTCAATAACAGAGTCAATTTCAATGTTGCAGAAAAGCGAAACTTTTTGCTTTATTTCTTTTGTTAGACTTCTTTCTGTTCTTAAAACTATAATATCTGGTTGAACTCCATTTTCTAATAGAAGTTTTACCGAGTGTTGAGTTGGTTTTGTTTTAAGTTCTTGCGCAGCAGATAAATACGGCACGAGTGTAAGATGAAGAACAAGCGAATTATGTTTTCCAAGTTCCCATTTTAATTGCCTTACAGCTTCTATATACGGCAATGACTCAATATCTCCAACAGTTCCGCCGATTTCAGTAATAACAAAATCAAGTTTGTTCTTTTTCGCCAAAAGTTTGATTCTGGTTTTGATTTCGTTGGTTATGTGAGGTATTATTTGAACAGTTTTACCCAGATAATCTCCTTTTCGCTCCTTGTTAATAACAGTTTGATAAATTTGACCAGTTGTAACATTATTAGCCTGACTTGTTGGAACTCCAAGAAATCGTTCATAATGACCTAAATCAAGATCTGTTTCCGCTCCGTCTGTTGTCACATAGCATTCACCGTGTTCATAAGGATTCAGTGTGCCAGGATCAATATTTAGGTATGGATCAATTTTTTGAATTGAAACACTGAAGCCTCTTGCTTGAAGTAATTTTCCAAGTGAAGCTGAAATAATACCTTTTCCTAAAGAAGATGTTACTCCTCCGGTTATGAATATGTATTTTGTTGACGCCAATTTATAGTTTTTAATTATTTTTGAGATTCTTTAAGCGCTTTGTTTAAAGTAATCAAAATTTTCTCGTTATTTTCTTTTTGTTCTTTTAGTTTATTTATTTTTTCTTCGAAATTTTTTATTATTCCTTCTGCATTTTTAGATTTAACAAAGAAGCTGATATTATTTTCTAAAGTAAGAATTTCTTTGTGAAAATTATCTATGTTGTTTTTCACTTTTTCCATTTCGTAACGAATTTTATATGGCTCGTTACTGCTAATTAAATTATCGTATTGTGCTTTTTGTTCAACTTCTCTTCTTTTAGATTTGCTAATATCCAGAGTTTTGTATTTTTCTTCTATTGCTTTGTGATATTCTTGATAAATAGAATCTTTCACTTTAAAAGGAACATATCCAATATTTGACCATTCTTTTTGCAATTGTTGAATTTGTTTCAAACTTTCATTAGCGTCTTCGTTTGCTTCAAGATTGGTGATTTTTTCGATAATTTCTTTTTTTAGTTTCAAATTTTCTTGTTCTTCTTCTTTTCTGTTTTTGAAATGATCTCTTTTAGCTTCAAAGAATCCGTTACAAGCAGCATTAAATCTAGTCCAAATATCATCTTTTTTATCGTTGGGCACAGGTCCAATTTGTTTCCATTTTTTTTGAAGTTCAACCATTAAATCTGAAGTTTTATTCCAATCTGTGCTGTTTTTAAGGTTTTCTGCTTCAATAACTAATTGTTCTTTTATTTGAAGATTTTTGTTTAGAATTTCAGTGTAATTTTGGAAAAATTCGTGTTTATTGTCAAAAAACAGTTTTCTGGCAGCAATAAATCTTTCAAAAATTTGATTGTTATTCTTTTTCGGGGCAAAACCAATGAGCTTCCAAAGTTTCATCAACTCGTTCATTTCGTCGGTTTTTATTTGCCAATCTCTGATTGATGCATATTGCTCATTAGCAATATTTTCAGCCTCTTCGCTTAAAAGTTCTTTTGCTTTAAGGTTGTCTTGTTGTTGGTCTTTTATTTCTTGAAAATAAGTGTAATGTTTTTTGTTAATTAAAGCTGATGCTTCTTTAAATCTGTCCCAAATTTCTTCTTTCTTTTCTTGTGGAACCGGACCAATTTCTTTCCATTTGTCGTGGAAATTCTGAAGCATTTTGTAGGCTTTAGTTATTTTGGGTTCAAGAATTAGAGTTTCTGTTTGTTCACAAAGTCTTATTTTTTGTTCAAGATTTTTTCTTAAATCAAGATCTCTTAGTTCTTTGTTAATTTTTACCCAATCGTAGAATTTTTGCAACGTGAAGTTGTATTTTTCTAATAATGTTTTTGCATCACTCTGAGCTACAATGCCTATTTTATCCCATTCGTCACGGTATTTATGGAAATCATCAAAGGTTTTGTTCAGGGTTTCGCCTTTTGTGATGAGTTCTTCTATTTTCTCAATTATTTCGTTTTTTCTTTCAAGATTTTTTTTCTTCTCTTCTTCTATTTCTTCGTTTCTTTTTTGTTTCAAATCTTTGAAGCGGTCGAATAATTCTTTGAATTTATTGTCTAATTCATCAGGATCTATTTTAAAATCTGCTTTTTCTCCACCTTCTTCAATAAATTTGTCTCTTTTTTCAACAATTTCGGCGTTTCTTTTTCTGTAAAAAGTATTTTTAATGATTTCGCCTTCTTCTTTAATATCATCATAAGGTTTTTGAATTAGTTGTTCTAATGCTTCAACTAGTTGCTCACGTGTGAAATCATTGTAATTAGGCAATTCTTTGATTGGAGTTTCAGCTATTTCTTCATCGTCTTCTTTTTCGAGAACAGTGTCTGGCACAGCGATTGTTTTAACTTCTTCGCTTATTTTTTTCAGCTCTTCTACTTTTTTTAATCCGTCTTGTTCAATTGTTTTTCTTTGTTGAAGTTTTTCAAGCAAAATTTCAGCAGATGATTTCTTTTTCTCTGTGTTTTCAACGTTTTCATTTTCAACATTTTCTAAATTCTTGTTCTCTTCCATAGTTTTAAATATGTTTAAATTTAAAAAGAAAAATACACTATAATATTCAAATTTTAGTGCAGTTTTTAGTTAGTTAAGATTTTGCATCTAAAAAATCTTATTTTTTCGAGTTCGTTTAAGTAAAATATGTAATTTAATCTTACTTCAAAAGTTTTGCAAAAATAACATTTTGCCTTTTTTATCCAAAGTATTTGTTCTGAAATAATGCTAAATAATTTAGAAACTTAAATTTAGGTAGCTTTTTTAGAGTTAAAGTGCATTGTTCATTAGTGCATAGTGTGAAAGTGCATAGTGCATGTTTTTGGTGCATAGAGCAGAACACTTATTTGTCTTGTCCTGAAATAGGTTGACCTAAATTTAACAAAAAAAGGAGGTCAAAATGTCAGAACAAAAAAAAGAATTTAGTTTTAAA
>JAFGUD010000213.1 GCA_016938685.1 Bacteroidales bacterium
CTAAATTTGACCTTAAACCCGAAGATGTTGGATTTAACTTAAATTCTGATTTTTAACGAGTTAAATTTTACGTTAGTTGGAATTAATTTTGAAGAGCATAATGATAATCAAATTAGGATTAAAAAATTAATTTTAGAGCATTTAGAAATTGCAAGAATGAAAAAAAGAAACTAATTAACAAGTCTTTTAAATAAAATTTACATGTCAAAAAACAAATACAAAAGCATAAAAATCACAGCAATGATAGTATTTCCATTTCTAATATCCCCTATCTAATGCGTTCCTGATTACTTCATTTCAAGCCTCAAAATCAAGGTCTCATGTTGATATTTGGGTCACAAGGATTGCAAGGTAAATGATAAATTAAATTTACTGTTGTGTCTGAAAATATTTCTATTGTTCCATAAGGTACGTTGTATAATTCATCGCATTTTTTTTGAATTTCCAACAAAACATCTTCATTGTTGCTGTCATAAAAATCTTCTGATAGATAATATTCCCAGTTTCCGGCAGATAAATTTACGCTGAAATTTCCATTTTCATCGGTTTTTGTCTTTTCTTTTTTTGAATTATCTGTGTTAACGAACTTAATCGTCGTGTTTTTCATTGGCCGTAAACGATTATATTTTTCTAAAACTTCTTCGGTTGGTCTTGCGCCTCCGCAATATGTAGAATTATAATTTGCAACTCCTGTTACTGAAATTTTATTTCCCTCTTTATTTGTTGTTTTTGCCTGATTTACAGTTTTATTGCTACTGCAGGATACTAAAAAAAGAATCAAAATTATTGCGAATATTTTCATAATCATAAGTTTATTATTTTAGCAAAGCTAAACCTGCTTTTGCAGATGCATCTCCCGGGTTATTCATTAAAACTTTATTGAACAGAATTTTAGCTTCTTTGTATTTTTTTAGTTGATAGTTTGTCCAGGCGTACATCAGTAACGCGTCATAATCAAACGGAAAAAGGTCAACCAATTTTTGGAAATGAACTAATGCGTCGGTGTATTTTTCCTGACCATAATAGATACTTCCTAAGTTGTATAACGCAGTGTAATAATCAGGTGCAATTTTTAATATTTCTTTGTAAATATTTATGACTTGATCAATTTTGCCTTGTGCGTATAAAGGATAAATCAAACCCATTTTAGCTTCAATAGAATAGGGCATAAGAGTTACTGCTCTGTTATAATATGAAACAGATTCGTTAAATGCACCGTTCATATAGCTTAACCAACCTAAACGTAGATTAATTTCGTACGAATTATCCTCAAATACATCTTTTAGTTCCTTAATGGCTTGTGCGTATTTCCCTTCCTTTTCAAGTTTGTAACTTTCATCAAAAGCTTTGATGATTTTTTCTGTATTATCCTGAGCTATTGCAGTATTAACAAGAATACCCAAAAATAAAAAAAGCGCTAATTTTTTTAGAATTTCCATTTTATTCCTCCTTTAAAAAATAGTTTAGTAAATGATTTTGTGTTTTGAATTTCAGTTTGATCAGAAAAAACATTAGTGTATGTATAATCGTAATTACTCTGATTAACTGATATATAAAAAGATTTATTTTTAGTTGGAAATGTTATTCCGCCTCCAAATAGATTGTTTTGAGTTTCAGATGAATTATATAAAAAATATCCATCATTTTCTACAAAGTTATGTATATTTCCGTAGTAATAAAAACCGTACAAATATACCTTCCAAAGTCTAAAACCTGCTTCTCCTGATGCAACTAATGGTAAATCTTCTTCTGATAAAAAATTATAACTTGAAGAAATTTTGAAGTACAAGTCACTGTTCGCTAAAGGAGAAATAATTAAATCAAGTCCGGAATAAATATTAAGGTTTTCATAAGTTTTTAAAAGGTCAATATGTGGTTTTATATTTAAAATTTTGAATTGTTTTGAGACAGATATACCCATTGATAATTGAGAAAAAGGCACATTAACAACTCCGCTACTTGCCCAACGTCCAAAATTCACTGTTGTTCCATCGTACAAAAGTTGTTCGCTTATATCTTGTATATATCCGGCGACTAAATTATAGTTTGCCGAAAAAATAAAGTTTTTTCTCAAATCAATACTGAATTTTCCGTAATATTTAAGCTGAGTTAAGCTCATATCTAACAACAAGTTATCTTGAATTGTCGATTGTTTCACAAAAGAATAAGATGATTTTAGAAGGGAAAAATCATGAAATAAAAAAATATTGTTTTTAAGTTGATAATTTAATCCGATTTGGGCATTTGTTGTGTTTTTTTCTATATACGAATATGCGATTATAGCATCGTTTTCCAAATAATTTGTGTTTTCAAGTGTCAAAAGTGATGAATTTGGTGATGTAGAAATAGATAGTTCAAGATCTTTGAGTTTTTTTGAAGTTATTTTGATTTCGTTTTTTGTTTTTGGTTTCATCGAAGAATAAACTGTAAGACTTTGATTTTCAAGTCCTGAGTATAAATAATCATAGTACAAATATAGTTTCACAAATTCATCGTCAGGGTTGGTTTCAATCGCTTTTTCTAAAAGAAGAATTGAAAGCAAATATTTGCCTTGTTCAAAATATGCAACTCCCATTCTTACATTTAAGTAGTAAAAATCAATGCCGGCTTTTTTAGATTCTTTGCCTAATTCTATGACACCTTTCCAGTCTTGCGCCAAATATTTTTCATAAGTTTGTTTATCAACCGATAAGTAGTTTAATGTCTGGCTTTTAGATGTGAAAAATCCAAAAAATAAAATGATTATGATAATTCCTTTTTTTGCCATAATATTAGATGTGTTTTTTCTTTTTGTTTAAATTCTATTGATGAATTACCTTTTTGAGACAAAATTATTTTATAATTAGTTTCCTTAATAGTTTTCTTAAATATTTTATTTCTAATAACTGCTTTAATTTCGGCTTTTGAAGGTGAAAAATCATCGTCAACGGAAACAAATTCGGATATATATTCTGAATGCAGAAATAATCCAAAAGTTGCGAAAATGTCTTGAATTAAAAGTAGTAATTTGTTGTGTGTTAAGTGAACAGGAATATGGCTGTCAATTTTAATATTTTTGTAAATTCCAAAAGAAATTAAGTACATTGCTTTAAAGAAAACAAACAGAGTTGATTTATTTTTGCCTTTATAATTTATAGCATTGAATAAATTATCGTTTTGTTTGAAGTATAAAGTTTCTTTTTTATTATCGGTTTCTATAAAAGTATTGTTGAAAATATCTGCATCTGCTACAATTTCAAATTTCTGTTCTGAATCTCCAACTTTGTGTGTAAAAGAATATTTAGTTCCCGGAATAAAACTCAAAATATGTTTAATTAAATAAGATGCTTCAATATTTGAAATCGTATCATTTTTTTCGGGTAAAGAATTTCGTTTAAATATTGTATTTGAATTTGAAGATAATATGTAGTTGCTAAAAGGATATTCTATAGTTTTGCTGCCTACAATTGGCGAACTTTGGAATTGAAAATGTAAATGAGGATATGGAGAACGCCCTGAATTTCCTGCGTTAGCAATGTGTTGTCCTTTTTTTATAGACATTCCTTTAAAAACTTTGATTGTTCCTGCTTTTAAGTGGCTCATTTGAGAATACAAACCATAACCGTGCATAACAACAACTGTATTTCCCCAATTTTGAACAAGATTCATTTCTCCAATAATGTTGTCTTCTATTCCGTCAATTATTTCAACAATAGTTCCATCGGCAGGAGCAACTACAGCTTTGTTGTGGCAAAAATAGTCTTCAACTTGATTCCCTTCGTTTTTAAACTCATTTTTATCTTTATCAGTAATTACAAAATCCCAAGCGTGTTTCCATAAACTTTTGTGTGTTATTTCTCCATCAATCCCTTGATTTATTGTCCATTTGCCAAAAACAGGCAAGCTCATTTCTATTTGATATTTAGGATTACTGTTAATTTCCCAATTCTTTTGAAAATAAAGGTTTTGTTCTGCGTTTTTATGTTGAATATAAGTTTGTTTTAGTCCATTTTTTGGAGAAATTCTTAATTTTAAAGAATAAACAAAACCAAGAACTACCAAGTTGAAAGGCAAAGAATAAACAGGTAAATAAAAATGGGCAAAAATTTTGTCGGTTCCAATTGTTATTATTACTAAAACCGGAATCAGAATTATCATCCAGAGAAGAGTTTTAATTGAAGGAATAAGAAAATAACTGCCAATTGCTATTGCTGAAAGAATAAAATTAAATCCGTAAAACGTGTAACTTAATGATTCATAGGGAGTTCCTAAAAATTGATAAAATGAAAATGCCGCATAAAATCCAATTATTGACATTAAAAAAGAAACACGAGAATGAATTAAAAGACCAATAGAAATTAGTATTCCGGCAAATAAATTGAAGTTAAAAAATATTGCTCCAATCGACAAAAAGTAGGTTTTGAGACTTGCAGGAATAGGTATATTTTGAAGCCATTCATAAGCATTTACAAGTTTCAAACCACCTATTGCATATAATTCATTGGCAGTGTAAAGTCCTTTGGGATTTAACTCAAAATTATGAAATTGTGAAAAAGAAACAGCTAAAAGCCAAATAGCAAACAAAAATGGCAAACTTAGAAATGGCAAACCGTATTTCGCAAGCATTCCTTCAAGAACAAAACTGATGAAAAGTGTTAACAATGAGGCAATTATGATAAAAATAAGAATTTCCCATTGAGCAGCATAATATATACTGATTCCTAATCCTACCAAAAGTGGATTAAAACCGTAAAGCCCTGATTTAATGTTTTCCCGGTAAAATCCCATAAAATAAGACACAAAATTTGCAGTTAGAATCGAAATCAAACCGCAAAGCCCCATCCAAGGGTCTATAAAGCTCACAATAAGCAATATAGTCGCAAAAACTTTATTTTTTGAGAAAAAAACCTGCGAATAACTGTTTAAAACAGAGGATGTTATGTTTTTTATTTTTTCAATCATCAATTATTCAATGTGTAAATCATTCAATGTGTAAATATTTCAATCTGTGAATGTGTAAATATTTTTGTCTTGTCCTGAAATAGGTTGACCTAAATTTAACAAAAAAAGGAGGTCAAAATGTCAGAACAAAAAAAAGAATTTAGTTTTAAA
>JAFGUD010000214.1 GCA_016938685.1 Bacteroidales bacterium
AATTGACGATTCGATTTTTGGAGAAACCGAAAAAATTCTTTCAAAAATTAAAAAACCGAGAAACAGGTATATCAACGATGCGATTGAACACTACAATCGGATTCAAAAACGTGCGATTTTAGAAAAAAAACTAAAAAAAGAATCTGATTTAATTAAAGCTGATTCAATGGATGTATTAAAAGATTTCGAGGAGATTGATTATGCCGATTAAACAATATGAAATCTGGATTGCAGATTTAAATCCACAAATCGGGAAAGAACCAGGAAAAACAAGACCTGTTCTCATTGTTCAGACAAATCTATTAAATCAAATTCCACATCCATCGACAATTGTTTGTCCAATAACGACAAATGTTAAAAAAGGCTCCGAAATCTTGCGAGTTCACATAAAAAAAGGAGAAGCAAACTTGCATCAAGACTGTGATGTAATGATTGACCAAATTAGGGCAATTGATAATAAACGACTTGTCAACAAAGTTGGGAATTTACCACAAAACCTGATTGAAAAGGTGAAAGAAAATTTAATGATAATAATTGATTTAGAATAATATCGGAAGGCGATTAACAAATTAAAATCTTAATGAGTTTTTTAAAAAATGGAGGCAAAATGGGATTTATACCAATTACGATTAACAGTTACATAAAAAAACACCTGAAAAACAATCCGGGTGAAAATGAAAAAGATTTAAGGAAACGACTTAATTCTGCGCTGGCAGACTATAAAAAAGGAATTAAATGTTCCTGTGGAAATGATATTTGGGTAATCGGTTCTGCATCAGTTGGGAATAGTTGTTTTACTTGTATTACAGGAGAAAGTTACCCGACCGACGATTATGAAATTGAATCGGCAATAAAAAAAAGAGAAAATACAAAAGGTCGAAGACATATTGACGAAATTCCTCCTAATAAAATTGCAGGATTTTTTGATGATGATGGATATGAAATCAATTCGGATTTAATAAAAAAACCATCGCTATGTATTACTTGTATAAACGACGATAATCCAAATGAGGAAATATTCTGCAACATGACTCGCTACGACCAAAAAGATGATAAAGAATTTAAATGTTTTGCATATAAAGCAA
>JAFGUD010000029.1 GCA_016938685.1 Bacteroidales bacterium
GGATGCTGAATCAACAACCAGAAATCGGGTTATGTCAATTGCCCAAAATTTTTTACCGCTGATGGACGCAATCAGTGCTGCTTTGTCTCACGAACCAAATGATGAAGGGATTGTTTCAATCGCAAAAACATTGGAATCAACATTGGCTAAAATTGGTATCATAAAAATAGAAACTATTTGCCAACCATTAAACCCACAATTTCATAATGCATTACAGGTTGTTGATGTTCCACCAGAAGATTGTCCGTGCGCTGCCAAAACATTTCCAAACATGATTGTTGGTGAATTGCAATCTGGATACATGTTTGGGGATATGGTTTTACGACCTGCGATGGTTGTAGTTAGCAAATAATCTTTGATTTTAGTTCGTTTTTTATTGACAACTTTGTTTTTTGGTGTCATACTCTCCTCATGTTAATTTTCAGAGGATATGAAAAACTATGAATAAAGAACTTCAATTTCCCATATTTACCGTAAATAACAACGAATTTATTACTATCTTGAATAAAAAAGGTCTGGCGAAAACAACCAAAGACGAAACTGAAAGTTATGGTGTTTTTCTTGATGATATTTGGGTTGAAAAATTTACTCTAAATAATAAAGAAAATGGTAAACAGACATTTTCTGGTTGCGTAATAACATCTGAAAAAAACATCAAGATATATGATGTATTTTTTTCAAAAATTTTTTGGAAATTGTATAAAAGAAGCTTTGAACGTGAATTGAAAAAATTAGAAAAACGTGAAAATAATGAAGCCACAAAATCTAAAATGTTCCCAATTACACTGGAAACACCTTATAACACAAAAATAACAATTGTTGATGAAAATGGTTTGGCCCACGAATTTGTTTCATTAAACGGTAAAGCTGTTTTAGAAAATAATAATTATGATTTATATAAAAAATTGGCAAAAGAATTATCTATTCTTGCTGATGATTTTGTCGTTATGGTTGAAAGTTATGGTTTGTATGAAAATGATAAATGGATGGCAAAATT
This sequence comes from Bacteroidales bacterium, assembly GCA_016938685.1. Lineage (GTDB taxonomy): Bacteria > Bacteroidota > Bacteroidia > Bacteroidales > JAFGUD01 > JAFGUD01. Next base: position 998 of record JAFGUD010000029.1, read on the forward strand.
TACAAAAGCCAACATTTCTTCTCACAAAAAAATAAATAATTCACAAACCTTATTTCATGGTACTCAAATTGGAAGAAATGGTTTAGAATATAATAACGATAATAAATTTTCAGAAAAATGGTGGAAAGAACATAAGAAAATGTATGATAAAGCACTTTCTGAAATTCCCAATAATTCTTCTTTTATAAATTGGTTAAGTAAAATTGCAAATTCGAAAAATCGTTTAATTAAAGAAAGAACTTATTAAATAAAACGCGCCAAATGGCGCGTTTTTATATTCCTAATTTATGACTAAATTTCATCATAAATATCGATTCATTTCCAAATTCGCTGATATTATTTGGGTTAATACGATA
>JAFGUD010000215.1 GCA_016938685.1 Bacteroidales bacterium
AACCGTTATAGCCAATGGTAAGACGACCGAACCGTAACAGAAAAATGGACAGACAATGACATTAAAAGAAGCTGTATTAAAAAGTTTAGAAGACATTAACGATATCACCAATTATTTGGCGGTTCTTAATCACATCAACGACAAAAACTATTACGATTTTGGTGGAGCTAAAACACCCGGCTCGACAATTTCAGCCGTTTTGGGTGACTTTATTCGTAATGGAGACACTAGAGTAAAACGAATAAAGCAAGAAGGGGGAACTTACTCTTACTACTTGACAAAAAACGAACAAAATATCGGAATTGAAATATTGAGTGGTGACACTGAAACTCAGATTGTCAAACCAATTAAGGTCAATAAAAAAAAGACTTACGAAGAAAGAGATTTACACATACTTTTGAGTAGTTATCTTAAAAATACAGATACTTACTCAAAGACAATTTTTCACGAACAATCAAACGGAAAAGATAACAACCAAATTTGGACGCATCCTGATATGGTCGGAATTAAATTTTTGAACCTACAGACAAAAGCAAGTCAAAATTTTTTAAAATCAATAAATCGTGTTGACACGTTCAAATTGAGTTCATACGAGCTAAAAAGAGAAATTAACAGCGACAGCGAACTTAAAAAAGCATTTTTTCAAGCGGTTTCAAATTCGAGTTGGGCAAATTATGGATATTTAGTTGCGTTTGAATTTAGCGACAGTTTGAACGAAGAAATGGGAAGACTTAATCAATCTTTCGGAATTGGAATTATAGAACTTGATGCAAATCCATATCAAAGTAAAGTTCTTTATCCTGCAATCTTTCGTGATTTAGACTTCAAGACAATTGACAAACTTTGTAAGATGAATAAGGAGTTTGAAAAGTTTATTGAACAGACTGAAAAACTAATGACAGCAAATGAAAAATATGTTTCAGGAGCAGAAAAGGAACTTGATGAATTTTGTGATAGCTACTTTACAAATGACACGGAAGTTGAAAATTATTGCAAGGAAAAATATATTCCAACAGAACAAGAAGAAATATAAACAATGGGGCTAACTGATATAAAAAAAGAACTGAGGAAACTTGACAAGGAAAAACTTGTTGATTTAATAGCGGACTTATATAAAAAGAATAAGTCGGTTAAAGAACTTTTGGATTTTTATGTAAATCCTAATGAAAAGGAGATTTTTTTGAAATATAAGGACAAAGTTTATGAAGCCTTTTACCCGAAACGAGGTGATAGATTTAAACTTTCTGATGGAAAAAAAGCAATTTCAGATTTTAAGAAATTAGAAGCATCAAAAGAATTGCTTTCTGAATTAATGCTTTTCTATGCTGAAACAGGAGTGGAATTTACCAACGAATTTGGAGATATTGATGAGCCATTTTATAACAGTGTTGTAAGTGTTTACTCAAATGCGTTAACCTTAATGCATAAAGAAAACATACTGGATAAATTTGCTGACCGTGCAAAAAAAATAGTTGATGACACAAGCGGAATTGGTTGGGGTTTTCACGATGAACTAGGAGATGTTTATTATGAATTCTACAATTAGAATAGAAACCACATGGCTATAACACGCGGTATAAAACATTGGTATTTAGGTGGTTATTCAAATATTCTGCCACGCATCAAGTTCGGTGTAACTGGACAGGAAAGTAGCCCGCAATCCCCAACGATTTCATACCGCCACCGTTGTGGCACATGGCGTGACACAGAAATCCGCTACTAATAAAAATAAGCAACTTGGACTTTGATTTTGTTAACAAACTTGTTAA
>JAFGUD010000216.1 GCA_016938685.1 Bacteroidales bacterium
ATCAGGGTTTTGACTTTTATTGAGAAATATATTTAAAATAAGGCTATTATGCTGAAATTGTTTTTCAAATGCATAATTCGGGTTTATTTAATAATTTTTAAAAAAATGACTTATGAAAAAAATATTTATTTTATTATTTGTTGCTTTATTGCCTATTTTGGTGTTTTCACAAGACGAAAAGCCAAAAATAGAGAAAAATATTTACGGTTTTGTAAAAAATGATATGTTTTGGGATAGCCGACAAACAGTTACTGCAAGAGAAGGACATTTTTTGCTTTTCCCTTCACCAATCTCCAAAGATGCCGAAGGAAATGATATAAATGCTGTTTCTAACTTCAATTTCTTAGCAATTCAAAGTCGAGTTGGATTAAAAGTAACAGGTGTCGAAGCACTTAACGCCAAAATCACAGGTGTAGTCGAAGGCGATTTTTTTGGTCAGGCAAACGACAATATCAATCTTTTTCGTTTGAGACATGCATATTTTAAAATGAATTGGAAAAGTACCGAATTATTGTTCGGTCAATATTGGATTCCTATGTTTATTACAGGTTGTTTTCCCGGAACAGTATCATTTAATACCGGAGTTCCATTTCAACCTTTTGGTAGAAATCCACAAGTAAGATTAACGCAAGATTTCGGGAAAGTTCATTTTGTAGCAATTGCAAATTCACAAAGAGACTATGTAAGTCGCGGAGCAGCAGGCGTTACCGGAACTTATCTTAGAAATTCTTCGATACCGGAATTAAGCGGACAGTTGTATTTTAATTCAAAAAATGCAGATAAAGACTCAGAATTTTTAATTGGAGGAGGCGCAAGTTACAAATCTATTGTACCGGAAATAGTTACTGATTCAAATTTTGTTACAACAGAAAGTGTAGATGGATTTAATGCAATTGCTTTTATGAAAGTTAAAATGTCTGCATTTACTTTTAAAGTAGAAGGAATATATGGACAAAATATTCCAGATGTGTTGAGTATTGGTGGATTTGGAGTTGCAAGTATTGATACCGTAAAAGGTTATAAAACTTACAGTCCTCTCAACACAATGTCTGTTTGGACTGATTTATCTTTACAATTGAACAATTTTGAACTTGGATTTTTTGGTGGATATTCTAAAATTTTAGGTTCAGACGTAGAAATTATTGGTAGTATTTATGGCTTAGGAACTAATATTGAAAGTATTTATAGAGTTTCGCCACGAGTTACATACAAAGTTAATAATGTAAAATTTGCTTTTGAAACTGAATATACTGCTGCTAATTACGGAAGCTCAAGGAACAATTATGGAATTCCAACAGATTTGACCGAAGCAACAAACCTTAGGTTTTTATTTTCAGCTTATTACTTTTTTTAGAAGTCGAATTTTCTATAAAAAAACCTGAAAATTTAATGTTTTCAGGTTTTTTTGTGAATAATGTAGCGAAAGTATTCTTACTTCCGTTTAATTCGCTTTGAATTATGTATGTGTAAAATTCTTCCATTGTATGCAAATTAACAACAAGAAAGCCGAACAAAAGTCC
>JAFGUD010000217.1 GCA_016938685.1 Bacteroidales bacterium
ATCAGGGTTTTGACTTTTATTGAGAAATATATTTAAAATAAGGCTATTATGCTGAAATTGTTTTTCAAATGCATAATTCGGGTTCAAACGAGTTTTTGCGAAGTTTGGACTAATTTCAATGTGCAATCGGTATTATTTTGAAATTACGTAAAAAGGCAGATTTCTCTGCCTTAAATTTTATAAATAGTATCTCTCAATTATTAATCCATAAACGGTTTCCAAACAAAATCTCTGTATTTTTCTCTGTTAAAGCGGGTTGCTTCTTCGGCAGATGTGATTTCTTCGATAGTGTACGAAAGTTCTTCAACAAAAGACGAAGCTCTTCTAACTCCTTCTCCCATGTTGATAAATACACTTTCGCCGTCTTTAATAGAATTGCTTTTTAATGCAGCAAAGAAGCCTAGAATTCCAATTGCTGAGGCAGGTCCAACTTTTACAGCTTTTTCATAAGCAATAAGTCGCCCCATATCAACTGCAAGTTCTTCTTTTATAGAAAAATAATCGCCTCCGGTGCGTTTTACAAGTTGTCCTAAAAGCGGGAATAAACCGGGATTTCCGGTAGCTATTGTAGGAACAAGAGTTTTAGGATTTTCAAAAATAGGATAATCGTGTTCCCAGCCTTTGGGAAAATTATTTGCTTGTGCTTTTTTCCATGCAATTACTTGTGGGTCGCAATAACTGCCTTGTGTAAACAACATTCTTGGCATTTTACCCAAAATTCCAGTTCCTTCAAAATCAGCAAAAGCTTTTTCTACAGCCAAAGGAGCTGTTCCGCCACTTACTGCTTGAATATAAACATCAGGCATTTTTTTAAGTTGACGAATAATTTCAAATGTTGTAGTTTTTTTAGCCTCTAAACGCAAAGGGTCAAGATTACCTAGAGTGATAAGAATATTGTTTGTTTTAGCGTATTCTGCGGCAACTTTTTTAGCATAAGCATAATCGCCTTTTACAATGTAAACTCTTTGTCCCATTGAACCAATATGTACAAAATTTTCGCGAACTGCATCTTGTGGCATAAAAACAGTTGCAGAAATTCCTGCTTTGGCCAAATATTGAGCAAAAGCATTTGCTGTGTTTCCGGTGCTGACAACTACATATTCCTTAATACCTTGTTCTTTCAAAACACTTGCAGCTAAAGTTCCTCCTTTGTCTTTGAATGTTCCGGTTGCCGGACTGTAATCATTTCTATTTACGTGAACTTCAAGATTCAAACCGTATTTGTCTTTTGCAAAACGTTCAAGAAATTCCCATCTACGAATTGGAGAAACACCTTCGCCGTCAGAAACTATATTTTTTCGGCTGTTTAATGGTAAAAAATCGAAATAATGCCATAAACTATCGGGTTTTTTACAATCTTCAATAAGTTCTCTAAGGCGTTCTTTATCAGTTGAATAAATAGTATTTATTTTACTATCGCCACATTTTGGGCATTTTTGTTGGTTTGCAAACCATTCTTCAAATCCTTCGATTCGTTGGCCACAAGTGCGACATACAAAGTGAAATTTTTGTCCCATAACTAGAAAATTAGTAGTTAATAGCTAACTGTTAGTATTAAAGTTTTAACTTCGATTAACTATCAATGTTTTAAATAAAAATTTTAAAATGCGAAATTAGAAAAAATATTAAAATTGCCAATTTACAGTGTTTTGTTTTTTTGGTGAAATTTATTAACGTTAAATTGTTCTTAATTTTTCATAAGGTAAATTCTACTTTATAGTACTACTTTTGAAGTTTGTATGTTTTTAATAATTTCGTAATTATGGGTTAAGAATCTGATTTAAAAAATCTTCTGAAATTTCGTTAGGTTTTTCCCAAATTATCTTGTATTTTCCAATCAAAATGCTCTCAATTTTCTTATTTTTTATTTCAAATACAGCGATAGTATTGTAATAATCGTGATATACTAAATAATTACGATATTCCTGACATGGTTTATTCAGTTTTAATTTTAACTCACTTTCTAACATTCCCAATTCGATTTTATATAATAAAAAAATTCTACCTGCGTGTTCTGGCCATAAATTCCAATTATTAAAATAAAAAATAAAATCTTCGTCATTACTTTCACAATACCAACCATCAAGGCTATCTGGAACATAAACTAACATTTTGCCCAAAGTTCCTTCATTAAATAAATTATATAAGCCCCCATGTCCTTTATAATTAGGCAAATAGTAGTAATCTTTGCTAATAGGGCTTTCTCCTGCTGTTATGTTTTTGCAGCCGGCTTCATTTTTTAAATATTCTCTTAATTCAAGGTTTACCCATCTGAAAAACAATTTGCTTTTAGTGTTTTGTTGTTCATGATAATTATTTCTAACCTTTACTGAAATTGAAAAATTATAATTCAGGGCTTGTTTTCCTTCTGTTAATTCTTCATTTTTATTACAGGATACAAGAATTAATATAAGAATTACGATATTATTTAACACGAATTTCATCATAATTAAGTTGTTAATTGTTAATTAAAAAAATTCTACTTTCGGGTCCAAGATTAAATAATAAATCCAGAATACTTAAATTTGGTTGAAATTCAAATCTATCTGAAAAAACCTGGATATATTTTTCAGAATTTAAATCAATTTTTATTTTTGGGCTTATTGTAAATCTAAAATCTGATTTGTTTTGTTCATTTATTTCTATAAAATCTTCGGTTAATGAAAAGTCAGTTTTAATTTCCAATAATTTTTTTATTGTTTTTAATATGCTATTGTTTAGTTCAATTAAAAAATGAAATTTCTTTGTAAATAAAAACTCAAATTCAGGCATAATGTAATCGTAAAACGGAGCAGAAGAATATGCACTTTTAATTGATTGATAATGTTGTTTTTGCCAGTTTTCTACGAAAGAAATTTTAATGTCTTTTGTTTTTATTTTTCCGCTTCTTCCATTCAAAACAGGAACAACTAAAGGCAAAACTCCATTTGCAGCAAGAATATGACACCTATTTCGATATGTTTGCTTTGGGAAATTTTCGTATTGTTCGATAATAAGTTCGCTAGCACGTAATACTTCTGTAAAATACTGAATATTAGGGAAATATGCGGTTGATAAAATTGTCATTTTAAAAAAATTGAAAGTTAAATCAAGACTAAAAGTTGTGAAAAAATGATAACAAGCACCAACGCAAACGGATAAACAGTTGCATAAGCCACAGGTCCGGCATTTGTATCTGATTTTGATTGAACTGCACCAAGTCCGGGTGTGCTGGTCATTAGCCCGGTTATTAGTCCAAGTAAAGTGAGAAAGTTGATTTTCAGGATAAAATGTCCAATAAAAATGCCGATAATAATTGGCACAAAAGTAATAACAACACTAATCCATATCAACATAAAACCTTGATTTTGCATAGTTTCAACTAAATGTTCGCCGGCCATAGTTCCAACAACAGCAAGAAATAGTATTAGTCCAATTTTTCTCAAAAGTTGATTTGCCGAAGAAGACATTGTCCACAAAATAGGACCAGTTTTACCAATTTTACTAAGTGCCAAACCGGCAATTAGTGCGCCACCTGTATTTCCGAGACTAAATTCAAACAATCCAAAGAAAGGAATTTTGATTTTACCGAGAACAATTCCAACTAAAATACCCAAAAATATCGGCAGAATATCTGTTTCCGAAAGCATCTTTTTGTTGTCACCAACAATTTTTGAAGCCTTTTCTACACCGTCAATACTTCCAGCAATCAATAATTTATCTCCAAATCTGAAAAAAGTTGATGGAGTAGGAGTTAGGTCAATGCCGGATCGTCTGATTTTGACAACTTGTGCATTGAAAGTTTCAGCTAAATCTACTGATTTATAATTTTTATTGATGATTTTTTTATTTGTTACAACTACCCAACGAATATCATATTTTGTAGACAAAGGAATTTCTTTTTCCACGGGTTTCCCAAATAAAATTTCTGCTTTTTTTAAATCTTCTTCCGAGCCAACAAGTCTAACGTAATCTCCAATATAAAATTTAGTCTCGCCGTTTGGAGTAAATGCTTTTTCATTATGTAACATTCTTGAAGCTGTACAATTTGTAATTGCTCTGAGATTAATTTCTTTAATTGATTTATCATCAATATTAGGATTTGAAATTTCAAATGTTCTACCTAAAATATCAGGATGATCGTCTTTTAAAGATTCAAAATATTTTTGCTCTTCTTTTTTAAAATCTATTTTAAATAACTTAGGAATTATATTAACAGCAAGTATAACTCCTATTAAACCAATAGGATATGAAATCCCATAAGCAATAGAAACTAAAGGAGAATTAGAAGCATCGGTTGCAGCAGCCAAACCGGGCGAACTTGTAAGCGCTCCGGCAAAAATCCCTACATTTAAAGCTTTTTCTATACCTGTAATTTCTTTAATTACAAAGGATACTACAGCGGTCAATGCAATAACAATTGTAGAAAAGAACAAAAATTGTCGTCCTTGTTTACGAAAAGAATCAAAAAAACCCGGTCCGGCTTGCATTCCAACTGTAAATACAAAAATAACTAATCCGAAATTTAGAAACTCTGATGGCAAATGAAAACCAAAATGTCCTAAAATTAAAGCCGAAAATAACACTCCGGATAAATCTAGTGAAATATTGCTCACTTTTATTCTTCCAAGTAAAATACCGGTTGTCAAAATAATAAAAAGTGCAGGTATGCCTGATGTTAACCAATCAAATTGCATTGTTAGTAAATATTTTTTTGATGCAAAGTAACTTTATTTTTAGCTAACGACTAAAAAATTTTATTATTAAATTAAAAATATTGATATTTGTAAACTATGCGTTAAATTTTGACTTTCAAAGTTTATTATTATAATTGTTTTTCGACTTAATTTCAATTTATCTTTAAAAAGGCATAATAATTGTTTAAATAATCTGTGCTTTTAGTGTCTTTAATAAATATTGAAAAATAATCAAGTAAACTATAACTGTTGTTTTTTTATTTATTTTTCTTAAAAGCGTGTTATGATAAAGTAATTTTAATGAAAAAAATCTTTTTTTTAATACTAATTTTTATTCCACTCTTTGTTCAAAGTCGTTCACTTGATGAGATTAAACAGAGTGGAGTTCTTTATGTTGCTTTTACCGAAAGTGCAAAGAATAGTATTAATTATAAAATTGCTAATGAGTTTGCTCAATTTCTTAATGTTAAACTTATTGTTGTCGAAACAACATGGGAAGATAACTTTACTAAAGACGGCGTTAGACCTGACGACCTTGAAACAAACCCGGATTATTACTACACTCCAGATGCTCTGAAAAAAGCTGATTTTATTTGCGGAACAATATATATATATGATTGGAGAAAGAAAATTTTTGATTACGCAGGAATAATGCAAGTGTCTGATTTACTTGTAGTAAGAAAAACGTTTAAGGATTGGGATTACTTTATGCGAATAACTTTTCCGGAAGAATATCTGGATTTAATTGAACATGAGGAAATCAGAACCTTTGAAGATTTAAAGGGGAAAAAAATAGCTTTATTAGCTAATTCAAGCTACGAAAAAAATATTGCTATTATAAACGAAAGTCTAGGAAATTCAATTATTCTAGTACCTACTGTTTCTGAACAAGAATCACAAAGACTTATGAAAGAAGGCGAAGTTGACGGATTTATAACTGTTTCTTATTTAGCTTTGAAATTTATTAATGAAAATCCTGATTTATCAAAATTAGCTTTTCCTGTAGGAAAACCTTTTGATGTTGGCTGGGCAGTTGAAAATGAAAACGCGGGTTTGGCAACAGAAATAAATAATTTCTACGAAACTATTAAAGGAAATGGAACTTTAAATAAACTTTTTCAAAATTCTTATGGAATAGATTTTCAAACTTATCTTGAAATTATCAATTCATATACTGATAACGACGGAAATACAACCCGAAGTTATGATGATATAATTGCATCAGGTAAATTAATTGTTGCATTAAGAGAAAGAGAATTGGTTTATAGTAGAACAGGAAGCAAACAATTTTCTCATCAATTAGCCGAATCTTTAGCAAATTTTTTGCATTTGGAATTAGAAATTAGAATTGCTCCAAGTTTGTCTGCGTATTTTGAAGCAGATGACGGAGTTATTTATAAAGACAGCAGCTATTCGCCGGCATATTTTGATGATGTAGACGTTGCTTGTGACTTGCTTGCTCCCGTACCTTGGCGTATGTCAAAAGTTGATATTATTGGTTATATTCCCAATGCCACGATAGTTGTAGGAAATAAAGATCAAAAAATAACAACAGTTGCTGATTTGAAAAAATTAAAAGGAGTAACAGCCGAAGGCTCTTCTTATGAACAAGCTTTGATAAATAATGATATAAAAGATTATTACTATGTTTCTTCAACAGAAATGCTCGACGATGTAGCTTCCGGAAAAGCAGATTATACTTTGGTAAGTATCTCCATTTATAATTTACCTGAGTATCATAATTTAGAGGCGAAATTTATTTTAGGAGAGATTCAGGAAACAGGCTGGGCTATTAAAAAAAACCATCCTAAATTACGTCAGAAAATCCTCGAATTTTTTGATTATGCCGAGCAATATGGCATATTAGACGAATATTTTAAACAACAAACAGGAATGCCATTTAAGGCTTCTGAAAAATATTTAATTGCTCTGCATCAAACATACAATATTGGGGTTTTCCCTTTTGTGTTTTACGGTTCTGATGAAGGCTTACCTCAAGAAAACATAACTTCTATTTATCAAGATGATGATGGATATATTTGGTTTGGAACTTTTTCGGGAGCAGTAAAATTTAATGGCCGAACAATGAGTATTTTTAATAGTGAAAAAGGAATGCTTACGAATGAGGTAATGGACATCAAACAAGATTCCTCAGGAGCTATTTATTTCGCAACATTAAAAGGAATATCTATTTTTAATAATGGTGTTTTTGACAGCTTGCATACAGGCGTACCTTTCAAACACATTTTGATAGATACAAAAGGACGAAAATGGTTCTATGGTGATGCCGGAATTATTGTTGATTTTGATGAAGATGAATTAATTTTTAACGATGTAATTGAAAACTCTCCTTCAAATGTTCATTCAATTGCAGAAATTATTAACCAAAATAAATTTTTGATAGCATCAAGCGAAGGTCTTTATGTATTTGACATGGAAACCTACACACTTGAACAAATTAATAATGCTAATATTTACTACGTTTTCTTAGATGCAGACGAAAAAATATGGATTTCAGCAAAAGATGGCGTTTATTATACTGATTTTTATAATATTGAAAATAAAGATTTAGGCGACCCTATTAACGAAACTATTAATGTAAAATCGGCTATTCAGTTGATTAAACAAACTGCTGATGGCGCAATTTGGTTGATTTCAAATTTTAAGGCTTATCAAATTTTTTCTTTAAATCTTAGTCCAATTGTATACGATCAGATAATTGGTCTCTCCGGGCAAAAAATACTGTCTTTTTATGTTGATAACGAAGAGAATATTTGGTTCGGTTATTATGGTGGTGTCCAGAAACTTACAAACAAAAGTTTACGTGTTATTTATCCGGAAAAATTGAAATTTTATGTAAATACTATTATTCAGGATAATTTAAACCATTTTTGGTTTAGTTTTAACAATACTCTTTTTGTATTAGGTGATTATCTAGAAGAATTAACTTATCATTTTTCTGATTCTTATAGTTCTTTTGTTGTTACAGAAAACAGTAATGAAAATATTATTGTGGCATCAGAAGAAGGCTTTTTTGAAGTTGATCCTAAAACTAAAAATATTCTTAGAAAAAATATTTTTGACACAAAATTACAATACTTGAAAAATATTTTCATCGATTCTTTTGGAAGAATTTTCATATCAAGTGGTTATAATGGGATAGTTTATTTCTTTGATGATTTTGATTCTCAGCCTGTTATAATAGAAAATAGTTCAACTACACTGCTTCAGGATTTTTATCAAATTGATGATATGGTTATTGGAGCAAACAACTCCGGTTTAGTCCAATTCAAAGATGGAACTTTTAAGCCATTAGTGAACTTAAACTATTCTGTATCAACAATTCAAAAAATAAACAATAATATTTTTGTTGGAACAGATAACGGGCTTTATTTACTCGAAGATTTGTCGTTGAAAAAAATTACCATAAAAAATCTTTCTGATGGTTCTATTACTGCAATTTCAAGAGCTAATGATACTTCGCATATTTGGCTTGGAACAAATCAGGGCTTGAATTATGTTAATATGACCGATTGGTATACCGAATTTGAAGTAAATGCACAAGATGGTTTACCCGGAAATGAAGTAGCAATTGACGGACTTTTAGTTGATGCAAAAGGAATGTTATGGATTGGTACACTTCATGGAATAGCAACTTACGATATAAAGAAAAAAAGCCTTCTTAAATATACACCTGATTGCAGAGTTGAATCAATTTTGTTAAATGGAGATTATGTAAATTCGCTTCCTCCAACATTAAAATATTTTGAAAATAATTTTGTGTTTGAGTTATCCGGTTTATCTTTTAAAAATGAACAATCAATAGTTTATGACTATTATTTAAGAGGTAAAAATAAGATTTACAGTTCTTCCTCAGGAGTACCTTTTAAAGCTGCATATCAAAATCTACCTCCCGGCAAATATACTTTTTTGTACAGAGCAAAAGGCAAAGATGGAATTTGGAGTTATTATGAAGCTTTCTCTTTTGAAATACTAAAACCATTTTGGTTTAGGTGGTGGTTTATTGTTGCAAATATTCTTTTACTTATCGCTATTGTCTATTTGATTATTCAATGGAGAGAAAAAGCACTAAAAGCCAAAAATGAAGAACTCGAAAGATTGGTAAAAGAAAGAACTTTTGAAATAGAGCAGAAAAAATCAGAAATAGAAGCAAAAAATTCAGAATTAGAACAACAACAAGAAGAAATTATTGCTCAACGTGATGAGATTACTAAACAACGAGATATTGCTGAAAAACAACGAGATATTGCTGAAACTCAACGCGAAGAGATAATGGATAGTATATATTATGCGAAACGTATTCAGGCAGCAATATTACCTCCAAAAAAATATTTGAACGAAATACTACCGGAATCTTTTGTCTTGTACAAACCACGCGACATTGTTTCAGGCGACTTCTATTGGATTAAGCAAATCGACCATAGAATAGTTGTTGTTGCGGCAGATTGCACGGGACACGGAGTGCCGGGTGCGTTTATGAGCATGTTAGGCTCAGCTTTGCTTGATGAAATAGTACTTAGATCAAATGACGATTTACTTGCAGGTGAAATTTTAGATAATTTGCGTACAGGTATTGTAAATGCTTTGCACCAAACCGGAAAAGTTGAAGAAGCAAAAGATGGAATGGATTTAGCGTTGTATATTCTTAATCCCGAAGAAAAATCCTTGCAATTTTCGGGTGCTTTTAATCCTTTATATATTGTTAGAGGTGAAGAAATGATAGAGTTAAAAGCAGACAGAAAACCTATTGGTATTTTCGAAGAAGTTGAAACTCCATTTACTACTCATTATTTCACTCCTCAAAAGGGCGATTTATTATACACCTTCTCAGATGGATACGCTTCTCAATTTGGTGGTCCACAAGGAAAAAAATTCAAGTTTTCTCGATTCCAAAAAATATTTTTAACTATCAAAGATAAACCAATGGATGAACAAAAAGCTATGTTGGATAAGGCTTTTGAAAATTGGATGGGCGTAAAATATGAACAAATTGATGATGTGATTGTTGTTGGTGTTAAATATGTTTGGGATTAAAAAAATAATCCTCTTTCCTTTTATGATGAAAATTAGCTCAGATAAATTGGTCGGATGTGCTAAAACTTTTGTTTTTTAATTTTTTAGGGATTAAATTTATCTTTAAATGTTGGATAAAGTAGCCTTAAAAACAAATTTACACCTTGAATATTACTCATTACATATTAATAAAATGTCTTTGTTTTCGTTGTCATAGATTATATGCAGGGGCGATGCGGATACTATATGTTCTATTGCAGGGCAAATAATTGGAAGTAGAATAGGATTTGAAAAATTACCTTCTGATTATGTTGATAAAATAAAGGAATTATCAAGTTATGAGGAAATCAATGATATCCTTAAAAAAATGAAATCGTTATTATAAAAAAATCCTCAACTTTGGTTGAGGATTTTTATAATATCTAAGCTGTAATTTTAATAAAAATTAGATCTTCTGTCAATAATTTTTGAAGCATCTCTTAATGCTGTATAAGCTTGATAATTAGCTCTTTGTTTCATAGCATCAATCATTCTTTGTTTTTGAGCTGTAATTTCTTCGGGTGTTAGTTCTACCGGTACATTAACAGTATTTGCTTTTACAAAATAAACACCATTAACACCTTTGATCGGACCGTAAATTTTGCCTACTTCAAACTTTTTGATTGCACCCAAAAGAGCAGGTTCATAACCAATAGTCGCCAATTGGAATGCGTTAAATGCAACTTTAGGAATAGTTAGCTTCTGAGCATTTATTTTTCCTGCAAAAGCATCTAAATCACTTACTGTTTGTCCTTCAAAATTTTCAGTATAAATTTTATCTACTTTTTTTCTTTGAATTACAGAGTTTTCAACCTGAGTTTTTACTTTTTCCAAAGATAAATATCCAACTTTATTTTCAGTTTTCAACATGGCAATAATGTATTTATCTCCTTGTTCAAAAACGTTTGATACTTCACCTTGTTTTGCTTTGAAACTCCAGTTTACTATTTCTTTTACATCTGATAATCCGGGAATAGTGTATGTTCCTTGAGTTATATCAGTTGCTTCTTTTCTTAGGAATCCGTTTTCTTCTACAACTTTATCAAAACTTTTTTCGTCTGTTGCAAGACCTCTTATTCTCATTGCTTCTGAATACAACAAGTCATAAGTTGTTTGACTAGGAACTATTTCAACTTGAACAAAAGCAAGTTTAGTTTTTGAAACTAAGTTTTTACGTTCAGTTACTTCAATAATGTGTATTCCAAAATTTGTTTCTACAGTGCCAATTTTACCCACCGGGTTACTGAAACAATAGTCATTAAATTCAGGAACCATTGAACCTTCGGTGAAATCTTCATACAAACCACCTTTGTCTTTCGATCCTGGGTCGTCGCTATATTTAGCAGCCAATAGATCAAAATCTCCTCCGTTGTTTAAAACATCAACAATGCTGTCAGCTACTGTTTGAGCTTTAGCCATTGATCCAATTTTAGGATTTTGTGGAGAAATTAAAATATGACGTGCTGAAACAGTATCCGGTCTTGAGTCAATTTTGTCAACTACTTTTGCTACGTTATAAGTTCCATATTCTAAATAAGGACCATAAGTAGAACCAACTTCACTATTGAATAAAATACTGTCTAAAAGAGGATTATTTAATTCTCCGGCAGTATAATATCTAACAAGTTGAGCGTTGTAAGATTTTAAATTAACTACACTTTGTTCGTCTCCGTCAGAAGCTTCTAATTCTGATTTGAATTTTTCTGCTTTGTCTTTAGCTGTAATTGAATCTGTTTTTGAAGGAACAACATCTAGTGTAATATAGGAAATGTCTCTTGTTGCAGTTACGTTTTTGTAAAATTCCTTGTGTTCGTTGTAATAATTTTCAAGTTCTATTTCAGTTGCTTTGATAGTTGTGTCTGTAACTTCATTAATTGTTTTTCCAACTAAATCAATGTCAACTGTGTAAGTTCTTTCAAAATTATCTTCTTTTACTTCAAGGCTAGTAACATATAAACCTTTTGATACAAGAGCAATATACTTATTATATTTTGTGTCTTTTTTAATGTAATCTTCAGTGTATTTCAATATTTGTCTCAATTGTTCTGCTTGTTGTTCGTCTTCTTGTTTAATTTGTTCAAAATTTTGATACAAGGTAATAACAAATTGTTTGTCGAATTGACCTGTTTGCGGATTAACTAAGGTTTGATAAATCATTGGATGAATATGAGTTCCAATAATCATGTCGCTAAGTTCCTCTGTAGAAATATCAATACCAAGATCTTCGTAAGTATTGGCAAGTAATGCTTCTCTAATAATCATATCCCAAACACTTGTACGTATTTGTTGAGAAGTTTCACCGTCAATTTTTCCACCTTGCATTATTTCATAATAAGCCTCAGTTTCATAGATTAATTGCTCATATTTTTGAATGTTAATGTTTTCTTGATTAACAGAAACAATATCAAATTTTTGTCCTCCAAAAAGAGCTTTCCCTGAGTTAATCATATCCCCAAGAACAAATGCCAGAAGGGCTAAACCAATAACAATTGCTAAAAGTTTTCCTCTTTTACGGATATTTTCTAATGTAGCCATTATTTTTTTTAATTTTAATTATTAAAACCACAGAAAGTTAAGACAATCTGTGGTCTAAGTTTTAACACTTACTATCTTTTGTGTGAAGGTTCATCAGAAACTGAAAGTTTTTTTCTTCCTTTTCTTCTGCGAGTATTTAGAACTTTGCGTCCGTTCTTGCTAGCCATTCTTTCGCGGAAACCGTGCTTGTTTTTTCTCTTCTTTAGCGATGGTTGAAATGTTCTTTTCATTGTATGTATTTTTATTTGATTTTTAAATTCTTTCCTAAAACGGTTTGCAAAAATAAAAATTTTTATTTTTTTAGCAAAAACTTATTCAAAAAAAGTTTACAATATGTGTAATTTAATTTTTGTTAACTTTGTAAACTGATTAAAAAACTGAAATAATGACAGTAGAACCGTTAAAATATTCTTCGATTGTTTATAAGCAGTTGATGCAGAAAAGAGTCTATAAAGTACTCTTGGTTTGTAGTTCTTACGATGCTTATATCATTGAAGAAGATGGTAGAATTGATGAACAAATTTTTAATGAATATGTGTCTTTGAATCTAAGATATCCTCCTTTTTTTGTAATTGTTCATTCTGCAAAAGCAGCTTTTAAAGAACTTGAACACGGCGATATTGATTTGGTTATTACAATGCTTAGTATTCGTGGGATGGATTTGTTTGAATTTGCAAAAAAAGTTAAAAAAAATTACGAAGAGACACCAATTGTTATTCTTACTCCTTTTTCTCGTGATATTTCTTTGAGGGTACAAACTGAAAATATTGAAGATATTGATTTTATTTTTTCGTGGCTGGGCGATACTGATATAATGTTGGCAATCATCAAACAAGTTGAAGATTTGTTGAATGCTGAAAATGACATTACTAATGGTGTTCAGGCAATTTTGTTGGTCGAGGATTCTGTTAGATATTATTCTAGCTTCTTGTCTATTATGTATAGAATGATTTTTGAACACACTAAAGATTTAGAGGTAGAAACCCTTAACGAACACCAGAAAATGCTTCGTAAAAGAGGTCGACCGAAAATTCTTTTGGTTCACAACTTTGAAGATGCTGTGAGTTTTTTTGAAAAATATCAAAATAATCTTCTTGGAGTTATTACTGATGTTGGATTTCCTGTAAAGGGTGTACGTGATAAATCAGCCGGAATAAAACTGGCTAACTACATTCTTGAGAAAAACTTTCACATTCCGATAATGTTACAGTCTTCGGAAGTTGAAAATAAAAAATATGCTCAGGAGTTAGGAATAGGTTTTTTGGACAAAAATTCACCGAAATTTTTGCACAAATTACGTACTTTTATGAGAAATTATCTTGCTTTTGGTGATTTTATTTTTGTTAACCCAACGACCAAAACAGAAATTTTAAGAGTACCTGATTTAAAAAGTTTAAAAAATGCAATTTGTGAAGTATCTGACAATTCTTTAAGATATCATCTAGTCAGAAATCATATTTCTAAATGGATGAATGCCAGAGCGTTATTTGGGTTGGGAAGCTTTTTGGAACAATACACTGTTGCTGAATTTGACAATTTAAAAGAAATTAGACAATTTATTGTTAAAGCTATTGATAAGTACCGAAAAGAGGAGAGTAGTGGAGTTATTGCATTGTTTAATGATAAGTCTTATGATCAATTTGTTAAATTTGCTCGAGTGGGCGACGGAATGCTTGGTGGAAAAGCAAGAGGTTTAGCTTTTTTGAGTTCAGTTATCTCGAAACACGTTATTTTTGAATCTTACGAAAACATCGAAGTTTCTGTTCCAAAAACTGTGGTCTTAACTACTGATGTCTTTGATAAATTTATGAAAGACAATAATTTATTCGAGTTTGCATTGTCAGAGGTTGATGATAATGTTCTACTGGAGAAATTTATGAACTCGAAATTTCCTTCTGAATATATTACAAGTATAAGACGTTTTCTTGAAATTACCAGAATACCAATAGCGGTCCGTTCTTCAAGCTTACTCGAAGACTCTCAGTATCAGCCATTTGCTGGAGTGTATTCTACTTACATGATTCCTTTTTTCAACGACATTAATATCACGTTAAAACTTGTAATAAAGGCAATAAAAGGAGTCTATGCTTCGGTTTATTATGCTGAAAGTAAAGCTTATATGCTTGCCACTCAAAATGTTATAGATGAAGAAAAAATGTCTGTTATTCTTCAGGAAATTTGTGGTAAATCTCATGATGGTAAATTTTATCCAATTATTTCAGGAGTAGCTAAGTCAATTAATTTTTACCCTATTGGAAGCGAAAAAACAGAAGACGGTATTGTTGATATTGCATTCGGACTTGGAAAACAAATTGTTGAAGGAGAACCAACCCTGCATTTTTCACCAGCTGCTCCCGACAAAATTCTTCAGTTAACTGACCCTCAAACCGCACTTCAACAAACACAAAAATCTTTTTATGCTATTGATTTAACTATTAAAGATTTTATTCCTACAACTGACGATTCTGTCACTCTGAAAAAATACAGAATTAAAGATGCTGAAGCTGACGGAACTCTTGATATTGTTTCATCTGTATATGATCGATCCAACGATTCTTTAAATGATGGTACTCATTATGAAGGCAAAAAAGTAATTACGTTTAATAATATTTTGAAATATAATAAATTTCCGTTTGTCGATATTTTAAAAGATGTTCTTAGAATTGGTAGACGAGAAATGGGAAATCCTGTCGAAATTGAATTTGCTGTTAATTTTGATTTCAAAGAATCAGATAATATTTGCTTTAAATTGCTACAAATTAGACCGATAGTTGAAAATAAAGAGACAATTGTAACTGATTTGTCAAAAATTGATGAAAAAGAGACAATAATTGTTTCGGAAAACGCAATGGGGAATGGTGTAATTAAAGAAATTTGTGATTTAATTTATGTTAAGCCGGAAGTTTTTGATTCTACTTTTAATCCTCAAATTGCTGAAATAATTGGCACTTTGAATGAGAAATTTATTAATGAGAAAAAGAATTATTTCTTGATTGGTCCGGGAAGATGGGGGTCTCGTGACCGTTGGCTCGGAATACCTGTAAAATGGTCTCAAATATCTGCTGCAAGAATTATTATTGAATCCGGCTTGGAAAACTATCGAATTGAACCAAGTCAGGGAACTCATTTTTTTCATAATTTAACGTCATTTAGTGTGGGATATTTTACTATTAATCCTTTTATCAATGATGGTTTTTACGATATAGATTATTTGAACAAACAAAATGCCGTATATGAAGACAAGTATGTCAGACATATTAGATTTGAAAAGCCGCTTGTTGCAAAAATAGATGGCAAAAAAAGATTGGCTGTAATTATGAAACCTGAAGAAACAGATTGAAAATTAAGAACTAAGAATTAACAAATACACTATATAACCATACGTAAAATGAAATTATTAATGATGTTTGCAAGTGGAATTGCTTATGAACCTAAAATAAAGAATTTGGAATCGGCTGAAATAGTTGAAGAAGCAAAAGTATATAATGATATTTTAGTGGCTTTTATTCATGCCGAAGAACAAGATATGGAAGACCCCAAAGCAACCGAAACAAAATTGCTTAAAAATTTAAAATGGGGAGCTAGAAAAAATGAGTCGAATAAAATTCTACTTCATTCATTTGCGCATCTTTCGTCAAGTAAAGCTACACCGGAATTTACAAAAGAATTATTTGATAAAGTTGAAGAAAGATTGCACAATGCTGATTATGAGGCATTTCAATCACCATTCGGATATTTTCTTGACTTAAATATGCAGTTACCAGGTTATTCACAAGCAAGAATGTTCAAAGAATTTTAAACAAAGCACAAATAACAAAGCACAATTAACAAAGCACAATTAACAATATAGTTGTTAACTACTAACTATAAATTATCAACTATTAATTATTAACTATTAATTATTATTATGTTTATAAGACTAGCTTCCAATTCAGACACTGAACAGATTATTAAGTTGATTGAAACTTGTTATGCTGTTTATGACGACAAAGTAAATACAATGTATTATGACAAAGATTTGTTAGATATCGAAGGCAAATATTTAACAAACAATGGTGTTTTTTATGTTGCCGATAAAGATTTTAGAATTCTTGGAACAATTGCCCTAAAACCTGTTGATGAAAAAGAAGCAGAAATAAAAAGATTTTATGTTCATCCCGATTTTTGGGGCGATGGAACAGCTGATTTATTGTTTAGCTATGTCTTAAATTATGCGAAAAACAGCAACATCAAAAAAATTTCACTATGGACTGATGAACGTTACGAACGCGCTCAGGCATTTTACAAAAAAGTAGGTTTTGTTGCAGGAGAATCTAAAGATATGGAAGATGCAGACAATCCATATACGCTTGTCTATTATGAATTTATTTTAAAGTAGATTTTTTGGTGTTTTGCCTGTTGTTCTGTTTTATTGAATATTTTAAATAAGTAATTTTAATCTTTTTTGATGATTTATTTTGACAATGCTACTTTTTGCAAACCTTTGCCGGAAACCATTGAATTTGCACAAAAACAAATTTCTGAGTTTTACGGAGATTCTTTCCAAATTTATTCAGAAGGACAAAAAACTAAAGCAGTTCTTGAATTTTATCGCTCTGAATTAGCACTATTGATTAATTCTTCGTCAAGTTCAATTTTTTTTACATCAGGGCAAACAGAATCAAACAATATTATTGCAAATTCTTTACAAATTGGCGATTATAATTCAATAATTACTTCTATTTACGAACACGAATCTGTTTTAAAATCTTTAAAATTTGTAGGATCTAAACTTAATATTCCGTTGCTTTTTGTTGAAAATGAAATAGATACAGGTGTCAGTTTGATTGACTTAGATAAAATATTATATAAAAATCCACATTCTTTTGTTTCTTTTTCTCACGTTAATCGACTAACAGGTAGGTTATTACCCGTAAAGCGTGTTGTGAAAACTATTCGAAAATATTCATCTGTTTTTCATTGTGATATGTCTGATTCGCTAGGCAAATTACCAATTGATTTCAAGAATCTTGATATAGATGTAATTACCGGAAATTCTACGAATGTGGGAGCCATTTCAGGATCTGGATTTATTTGTGCAAAAAATGACTTTCATTTACAATCTGTTTTTTTTTTAGGTAGAAACAATGAATTAGGAATTCGTCCCGGAATAGAAAACGTGCCGGCTATTTCTTCAATGATTTTTGCTTTAAAAAAATCAATTGAAAAGATTGATGAAAATTGGGAGTATTTAATCAAATTAAAGTCAAATTTAAAAACCGAATTGGAAAGTAATCAAGTAAAATACTCTTCTGTTTCTTTTTCTGAAAAGAATTTTTTGCCTCATTTCGCAAATTTAGAAATGATAAATATTAAGAATTTTGATATTTTTCTGATTAAACTTGATTTGAAAAATGTTTCTGTTTTTGATTCTAGAAACGAATTAACAAATATGTTTAACAACATACGTATTTCATTATCTCCCCAAAATACAAAAGAAGAAATAAAGCTGTTTTGCCAAATATTAGGTAGCTTCGTGGATTAAATTTGGCAAAGTCGAATTTTTTTTAAAATTTTACACTCAAAATCTAACCTTAAAAAAATAATATTATGGATTTCAATTTCACCGAAGAACAAATAATGATACGTGATGCAGCAAGAGATTTTGCTCAACGTGAGTTAATAGAAGATGTTATCGAAAGAGATGAAAAAGCTCTTTATCCTACAAAACACGTTCAACGATTGGCTGAATTAGGTTTTTTGGGAATGATGACAAGTGAAAAATATGACGGTGGAGGCATGGATACAGTTTCGTATGTATTAGCTATGGAAGAAATTTCTAAAGTTGATTCTTCGGTTGCTGTTATTATGTCTGTTTGCAATTCATTAGTTAATTGGGGATTAGAAAAATTCGGAAACGAAGAACAAAAAGAAAAGTACTTAAAACCACTAGCAAGAGGTGAAAGAACTGGAGCTTTTTTACTTTCTGAGCCAGAAGCTGGTTCTGATGCGACAAAACAACATACTATTGCTGAAGATAAAGGTGATTATTATTTAATTAACGGAACAAAAAACTGGATTACTAACGGAAATTCAGCTCATACATATTTGGTTGTTGCTCACACACATCCTGAAATGGGACACAAGGGAATTAATGCTTTTATTATAGAAAAAGACACTCCCGGAATTACAATTGGTCCACACGAAAACAAAATGGGAATGCGCAGTTCTGACACTCATTCTGTAATGTTTAACGATGTGAAAGTTCCAAAAGAAAACAGAATTGGTGACGATGGTTTTGGTTTTAAATTCGCAATGAAAACACTTGACGGCGGTAGAATTGGTATAGCTGCTCAAGCTCTAGGTATTGCTTCCGGTGCTTTTGAACGCGCAATGGCTTATGCAAAAGAACGTAAAGCTTTTGGAAAACCTATTTCTGCCCATCAAGATGTTGCTTTTAAACTTGCTGATATGGCTGTTAAAATTGAAAATGCAAGAAATTTGATTTTAAAAGCTGCATGGATGAAAGATAATAAAATTGATTATGGTTTTCAAAGTGCAATGGCTAAATATTATGCTGCGGAAATTGCGATGGAAGTAACTACAGAGGCTGTTCAGATTCATGGTGGATATGGATACGTTAGAGAATATCATGTAGAAAGACTAATGCGTGAAGCAAAATTAACTCAAATTTATGAAGGAACTTCTGAAATTCAAAAAATTGTAATTTCAAGAACTTTACTTCGTGATTAATAGAACTTTTGGTAATTTTGCCGGTTATAAATAAAAATTAGTCAGTAATTTTTTCAGTTTTTTTAAAAGCGAAGATTAAATTATTGTCAAAAAAATAAACAAATATTTCAAAAATAAAGCGAATGAAAATTTTAGTATGTATTAGTCACGTGCCTGATACAACAACAAAAGTAAAATTTGTTGAAGGAAAACAATTCGACAAAACAGGCGTACAATGGATTATCAATCCTTGGGATGAGTTAGCTTTGACTCGTGCACTTGAATTGAAAGAGAGTTCAGGCGGAAAAATTGATAGTGTTACGGTAATAAATGTTGGCGCAGTAGAAACTGAAACAACAATCAGAAAAGCATTGGCTATTGGAGCAGATGATGCAATACGAATTGATGCTAATCCACAAGATGCTTTCTCTGTTGCTTCACAGATTGCAGAAGTTGCAAAAGATAAAGGTTTTGATGTAATTTTTACAGGAATTGAATCAAGTGACTTTAATGGCGTTTCAATAGGCGGAATGGTGGCTGAATTGCTTGATATTCAATCTGTTTCAGCTGTTTCCGGTGTTGAGTTTGAAAATGATTCTTTTAAAGTAAAACGTGAAATTGATGGTGGTTTTGAACTATTAAATGTACCAACTCCTTTTGTTGCAACTGTTCAAAAAGGGATTGCAATAAATCCAAGAATTCCAAATATGCGTGGTATTATGATGGCTAAAAAGAAGCCTCTGGAAGTTGTTTCTACAACTGAAACAGAAGTACTTACAGAAGTTGTTACTTATGAAATGCCAAAACCAAAACCTCCTGTTAAGCTAGTAGAAAATGCTGCTCAGTTGGTTGATCTATTACACAACGAAGCAAAAGCAATTTAAACAATTAACAATGGATAATGATTAATGAATGGAGAAAAATATGTGTTGAAAAATTATTGTATGTCATTATTTTATTTCTAATATCAAGATGATTTCAAAGGAGACATGGTTCTAAATTTCTTTCATTTGTTAACAATTATCAACTATCAATTATTAACTATTAATTTTATAAAAATGGTTTTAATATATACACAAAATTGGGAAGGGAAATTCAAAAAACTCAGCTACGAGTTGGTTTCCTACGGTTCAGCCCTTGCAAAACAAATGAACACTGATGCTGTTGCACTTTCTATTGGTAATGTATCTGACGATGAATTAAAAACTTTAGGTCAGTACGGAGCTTCAAAAGTGGTTTCTGTAAGCGATAGCAAATTAAATGTTCTTGATAACAAAGTATTTTCAAAAGTAATTTCGCAAGTAGCTGAAAAAATTGGTGCTTCGGTTTGCATTTTCGCTCACAATAACGAAGGAAAAGCAATTGCTCCTAGAATAGCTGCAAAATTTAAAGCTGCTTTGGTTGCAGGAGTTGCAGAATTGCCAAAATCAGTTGAACCTTTTGTTATCAGCAAAAAAGTATTCACAGGAAAAGCTTATGCCGATGTTAAAGTAAACAGTGCTGCAAAAGTTTTAACTTTGTTCCAAAATTCTTTTGGAGTTCATGAAAATACAGTAAATACAACAATAGAGCAAGTTAGCGTTGATATTCCCAAACCAACAGTAACAGTTATTGACCAAAATAAAGTTACAGGAAAAGTTCTACTTACAGATGCCGAAATAGTTGTTTCAGGCGGAAGAGGAATGAAAAGCGGCGATAATTGGGCATGTATTGAAGAATTGGCTGATGTTTTAGGCGCCGGAACAGCTTGTTCTCGTCCTGTTTCAGACGAAGGTTGGAGACCTCACGGAGAGCACGTTGGACAAACCGGTAAAATCATTGCTCCGAATTTGTACTTTGCTTTGGGTATTTCAGGTGCAATCCAGCACTTGGGGGGAGTTAGCAATTCAAAATGTATTGTTGCAATCAATTCCGACAAAGAAGCTCCTATTTTTGAAGCAGCTGATTACGGCATTATAGGTGACGTTCACAAAATTTTACCTGAACTAATTGCAGAAGTAAAAAAACTTAAAGGATAAATTAGTTGTCAAACAACTTATGAAAAAAACCGCTCAATTTTGGGCGGTTTTTGTTATATTTAGTCTTCATCTTCCGGCGTTTCTTGATTAGAATCCGGATTAACTTTATTATCCTCCACATTTTCTCCAATATTGTCTTCAACCTTTACAGTGTCAACAGAATCAAGAGTTGGAGTAATGTCTTTTTCGCGTTTCCAAATAAAAATATCGTCTTTGTCTAGTGGTCTGTATTCATTAAACCAGACAAAACCATCAATCGATTCTTCTCCGGCAGGAATATCATTTGGTGGATATATTTTTCCTGTTGGTTTATTGAAAGGAACAAGCAAGTTAATTTTACTGCTATCAAGAAAAATATTCATCGAGTCGCAATGAAGAACCCCTAAGCCTATTGTAGTATTGTCGGCATCGTCAATTAGGAAGTAATTAGCATCAACATTTCCTGTAACCTGAACTTTGTCTACATTTTGATGTTTAAACCAGATATGAACAAAATTACTTTTTATAACATTAAATTGGCCGGTGTCTACTTCTTCAGCAATGTATGCCGAGTCAAACATAAACATTTCTTTTGGATTATTATTTGACATATAAAGTTCGATGAATTGGGCGTTTAACTGGTTTTGATCTGACCACAAAATTGGTTCGCCAAAGAGCATTAGTAATGAGTCTAACTGACTATAAACCAGAGAATCGCATTTTAGCTGTAAATCTTTTTTGTAAAGTTTTACGTGATTGTAAGCAAAAACCATTCTAAATTCCAAAGTATCAACATCATCAAAAAGAGTATCAATATATGATAAAAGAGTATCGCTGTGCATCCAAAGAGTATCAAGTCCGTCTATTTCCATAAAAACAGCACTATCTGTCATCATCGAAAGTTGAGCTTTTTCGTAAAATTCTCCGTAATTTCCTTTTAAAATCATATTTTGGATAGTGTCAACAATCATAACATTGTTAAAGCCCAATCCAAACCCTTTATCTCTGTCATAAAATAAACTATCGGCTTCTATGGAATGTTCTCCGCTTACAATGCGAGATCGGCGGCTAATATAAGCCTTGTTTTCATTGTAATCATATCTACCAAATTCGGCATAAATATAGGTTGAGTCTGAGTATATTTCAGAAGGACCTAAAAGATACGAAATGCGGGAATCAATATTATGTTTGAGTGTATCAGTAAAAATTTTTGCTTTGCTACTGAATATTTTGACATCAGTTTTGAAAAAAGCATCTTTTGTATTTGAATAAAAGTAACCGTTTTTGCTCATAAGTGTATCTTGTCCAGAAATAATCCGACCTCCATTATGATAGGTGCCTACTTTTGTATTTAAATCGTAATCTAAAAAATCAGTAGTAAGAACGGTTGTATCTTGTAATAATTCAACATTATTTCTAACTTTTGCAATTTTTGTGTTTCCGTTGTAATGAAGAGTGTCTCCAAAAAGATAAATTGTGTCCCAATTGTGTAAACGTTGAACTTCAACATCACCGAAAGCGTCTATTTTTTTTTCGGCGGTATTATAAAGAGCGC
This sequence comes from Bacteroidales bacterium, assembly GCA_016938685.1. Taxonomy (GTDB): domain Bacteria; phylum Bacteroidota; class Bacteroidia; order Bacteroidales; family JAFGUD01; genus JAFGUD01. Next base: position 22,548 of record JAFGUD010000217.1, read on the forward strand.
TATCGCAATACATTGTTGTACTATCGTGATGCAAGGCAACCTGACCAACAAGAACTTTAATATTTGGACCAAGTTCGGCGGTAGTTCTAATAAAATTTGCGTTTATTATTTCAATTTGTTTTTGCTCCTGTCCAAATAAATGCAAAGAAATCAGTGATAAAATTATTAAAAAGGTGATTTTTTTCATCGAAATTAAAATTTTCGCAAAGATATTCATTCAATCTTCAATTTACAATTAACGATAACGTAAAAAACTAAAAAAATTTGTTGAAGCTATTGCATAATTTAATATTTTTCTACTTTTGTACGAATTCAAACAAGGGTTTAAAACTATTATTTAGAGCTAAAAATGAACAAATTATTCAGCATTTTATTTATTTCAATATTTTTTGTTTTTGTTTCCTGCAAAAATGATAATACTGAAAATCAGTCCGATACTACACTAATAGAAGTAAAAGATACAACCAGTGTAAATCCAAATGAAGTTACTTTGGGAAAAGAGTACACTTCAAAATATATTTGTCCAAATCATTGCAAAGGTAGTGGAAGTGAAGAAGCCGGAGTATGTCCCGTATGTGGAATGGATTACATCGAAAATTTTGATTATCAACAGTAAGTGACTAGTAATTTGTTAACTGTAGTTAGTATTTAGAGAATTTAATTCGAATTACTTTCATCTTTCTACTTTCAACATTCAACTTTGGTTTGTGGAGAATTTTATTGAAATATTAAAGAAGGTTTTTCTGTTTGATGAAAATGCACCGTTAATTTTTACGCGGTTTTATTTTTGGGCATTTTTTACTGTAGTTTTGGCTATTTATATTGCTATTTACAAGAAAAAAGCTATCCGAAATATATTTTTGTTTGCTGCAAGTTTGTTCTTTTATTACAAAACAAGTGGTTTCTATTTTGTTTTGTTAATATTTTCAACGATAGTTGATTACTATATTGGTAAATTTATTTTTAGTTCCGACAATAAATCAAAGCGAAAACTTCTGCTTGCTCTAAGTGTTACCATAAATTTATTGGTACTCGGATATTTTAAATATTCCTACCTTTTTGTAGATACAATAAATTTTATTTTTAACTCTGACGTAGAAGTGCTTAACGTTTTTGCAAAATGGTCAAACAGTTTTTCGGGAACTCATTTTGACATTGATAAAATAATTCTTCCGGTTGGAATTTCCTTTTTTACTTTTCAAACAATTAGTTATTCAGTAGATATTTACCGGGGACATGTTACGCCTGTTAAAAATATTCTTGATTTTGGTTTCTACGTTTCATTTTTCCCCCAATTAGTAGCAGGTCCAATCGTTAGAGCATCAGAATTTGTTCCTCAACTTTACGAAGATTTTAAACTCACAAAACAGGAGTTTGGAATGGCTTTGTTTATGATAATCAATGGATTATTAAAAAAAATGTGGGTTTCTGATTATATTGCCGTTAATTTTATCGACAGAGTTTTTTCAAATCCTCAATTATACGGCGGTGTTGAAAATCTTCTTGCTCTTTACGGATATTCTATTCAGGTTTACCTTGATTTTTCGGGTTATACTGATATTGCTATCGGAATTGCTCTTCTATTGGGCTTCCGGCTCCCTCAGAACTTTAATTCACCATACAAAGCCACAAGCACAGGTGAGTTTTGGAAACGATGGCACATGTCGTTGTCGTCGTGGCTGAGAGATTATCTTTACATTCCTTTGGGAGGAAGCAGAAAAGGCAAGTTTAGAACAAACTTAAATTTAATGATAACGATGCTGCTTGGAGGGCTTTGGCATGGCGCAAGCTGGAAATTTGTTATTTGGGGCGGATTGAATGGAGTAGGGCTTGTTGTCTATAAATTCTGGCGAAAAATAAGTCCATTTAAAGACGGCGACAATCGTTGGTGGGTTCGTTTTTATGCTATTTTTCTGACATTTAATTTCATTACATTTACTCGTATTTGGTTCCGTGCCGACAGCACCGAAAAAGCAAACGCTTTGATGTATCAGATTGTACATGCTTTTGATATTTCCAAGTTTTTTGAAATAATTGCAGGTTATTGGCATGTTTTGGCGTTGATGGTTTTTGCATATATTGTACATTGGTTGCCAACAAAAACAAAAGGTTGGTACAAAAATACGTTTATTAATTCACCTATTTGGGTAAAAGCTATTGCTGTTATTGTAGTTGTGTTTATTATTTATCAAACACGCACAGCCGAAATGCAACCGTTTATTTACTTCCAGTTTTAATCAATTCGTAAATAATTCAATCGGAGAATGTGTAAATATTAAATTAATTATCAATTATCAACTATTAATTGTTAATTATTCCCCCCATCCTGTCGAAAACATTTTTCTGGTTGAAGTTAATGGTTTGTTATGGATTTTGCCCATTGCGTCTCTTGCGCTAATTCTTATTTCTTCTTCTGATTTCAATACTGCCCAACTGTTAATAATAGCTTCTGCAACATAAGCTTCAGGCGGAAGCAAACTTACTGTTGTTACCAAAGGATAAGCATAAAGATATTTAAAATATTCAAGAAAGTAATATTTTGAATTACAGGCAATTACAGCAGCATCTCTGTGAATTCCGTCAGTTGTTAAAACATAATCGTGTTGAGCATCCATAAGACCATTATGTCCGTTAAATATTATAAAATCAGCATTGCCGTACATTTTTACAGTGTCATTGTTAATAATTATTTCTTTTTTCAAAATTCCGGCAAGGGCATAAAAATAATGATCAATACATTCATACATTCTGTCGCCACGATAGGCATCTGCAGTTAGAAAAACAACAGTTCCATTTGAAAATGTTTTTTTGAAAACCACACGTTCAAGAACATCAGAATTGTCAACCAGTGTATCGTATATTAAAGTCCAGTCTTTAAGTCGTTTAAAATGTGTTTTTATTCCATAACCTGCGCCCCAATATAGATTTGTTGTGAGATTCATTCCGTCACCCAAAGAGCTGTTTGTGGGAACAATTCCCTGATTGATATCATCACAAAGAGGCACAAAAATATGTACAAATAATGGCTCTGAGTTAGCTATTTTCCTATCTAAATTTTGAATTATTGTATCTCTGCTGATTTGTTTGCATTCATAAGTTGTTTTTTGGGGAATTGTATCGGTTTTGGCAACAACAATGTCCTCATCGGTTTTAGAATTTGATTCACAACTGCAAAAAAATAATAAAAAAAACGCAATAAAGAGAATTTGGGAAAGTTTCATTTTTGGTTCAGTTTTGTTTTTATAAAACTGAATTTTTAAATAATTTATTTTGGAATTAGTAAAACAATAATAAAATTGATTAAATTTGACATATCATCAAATTACTTAATTATTTTTTAATTTCGCCAAATCAACTCCAATACCGCCACATACAATAATAACGATAGTTTTTGCATTTTTCAGCACTTCGTGTTGGTCATAAGCAATTGCCAAAGAAGCTCCGCATGCTGGCTCTACTAAAAATCTGTGATGATTTGCAAAATTTATGCACGCATCAACAGTTTGTTCATCAGAAACTAATATTGATTTTATTTCGTGTTTTTTGTTCCATTCCAAAGTTTGTGTTGAAACAGTTTTTGCACCAAGACTTTTAGCAATAGTGTCAATTTTATCCAAAGTTACAAGTTTACCGGCTTTTTGAGCTTCGTGGAATGAAGCCGAGCCATAAGTTTCAACTGCAATTACCGGAACATCTTGCCAATTATTACGGTGCAAACCTTCAACCACTCCGCAAAGTAATCCGCCACCACCAACAGAAAGAATAATAGCATCTGGTTTTTCTATTTCTTCTGCAATTTCGTCAACAATTGTAGCGTGCCCTTCCCAGATTACTGAATGGTCAAACGGTGAGATGTAAAGTCCGTTTATTTGTTCGGCAAATTTTCTGGCAAATTTATCTGTTTCGTCCCAAACGTTTCCCGAAATATTTACTTCTGCGTTTAGCTGTTCAATTTTAGCAATTGTTTCTTGGGGTGTTGTTGTTGGAACAAAAACTGTTGTTTTAATACCTAACATTTTTCCGGCATAAGCAGCAGCATAACCAGCATTTCCACCCGAAGAAGATATAAATTGTGTTTTCCCTTCCTCTACTGCTCGTTGGCAAAGTAATCCTATTCCTCTAATTTTAAATGAACCCGAAGGTTGTGTGTTTTCAAGCTTTAAATATACTTTTTTGCCGGTAATTTTGCTTATTTCCGGTGATTCAATAAGAGGTGTATGTATGTGTAGTTTCATTTTTTTTAATATTAAAATAATTTTTTTTCAATATGTAAATCATTCAATCGGAGAATTTTTCAATATGTAAATGGCTCTGGTTTAATATAGCGTTGGAATTTCGATAGTTTCAAGATAATGTTTTTCTATATCTTTAAACCGCTTCCAACTATTCG
>JAFGUD010000218.1 GCA_016938685.1 Bacteroidales bacterium
AATATAAGGAAAAGAAAAATCTAAATTCAAATTTTGGCTTAATGATTTTGTTTTTTCCCACTTCAAACTAATGTTATCAGCATTTTTAAAAATATTATAAATTTTCATATCTGCCTGTCCAACAACCGAAAATTTTTGATTTGCATTAGAAAAACCAATAATTCCCGAAAAGCGATTTGCTCGTTGATTTTTTAAGTACAAAAACAAATCGGCAGTTTGGCTATGAAATTCAATTTCGGGAGGCATAACAACCTTAATAAATGGTAATCCGAACAATTTATCCGAAACACCTTCAATTATTTTAACATTATATGCACTATTTTTGTTAAACTGCAAATAATTTTCTAAAAACGAAACTCTTATTTTAACATTTGGGTCAAAATAAATACTATCAAACTGAATGAAATTATTTTTTTTAATTGAAATCCTAACACCAACAAGATTTTGGGAGATTAAAATAGAGTCATAAAATATTTGAGAAAAAGGATACCCAACAGAAGAATAACTGTACAATATTTCTTCAATTTTACTGTCAAGCATATTAAAATTAACCGGTTTATTTTTAAATCTATTTTTATTAAAATGCGTATTATAAGAGCTATCTGAATTTACAAAAACAACATTAGACCAATAAAATCTTTCATTTTCAGAAAAAAACGCCTTAAAATTCAATGAATCCAACACAATGCTATCAAACGAAGCAACAATATATCCTTTTTTAAGTTTTTTTGTCAAAAAATCCTGCAACTTTAAAAAAGCATCAGCACTATCAACAGCCTTAAAAGATGTTACAACTTTTTCTGTATCAATTATTTGAACGTTATATTGCCCGAATAAATTTACTGATATTATAATAAATGTTAGAGATAAAAGAGCTTTAAACATAAAATTTAAAATATTTACAAAAATAAAAAAGGTCAGTTAAAAACTGACCTTTAAAAACTTAACAATAATAAATTAATCGTTAAAAAATTAAAATTCGGAACTCCCAAGGTTTTAAATGATAAGTATCGTTTAAATTAATTTCAACAGTTTCACCGGTAAAATAATCGGTATATGTTCCTTCGGCAGTAATTTCGGTGTATTTTACATCAGTAGGAGAATCAGCTAAGTTGAATAAACATAAAATTTTGTTATCGTGATTTTGTCTGAAAAAAGTTAAAATTTGTTCGTTATTTTCAGTTGATACAAACTCAAGATTGCTTCCGAAAATTCCGTTCCAAAGAGCCGAATTATTTATTTTCAAATCCGATAATTGTTTGTAGAACAAGGTCATATCACAATCATTCCAATCAATTGTATCCTTTGTAAAAAAAGCGAGTTTTTTATCCAAACAAGCTTCTTGTCCGCTGTAAATAAGGGGCATTCCGGGAACAACAAAAGTTAAAGCAGCAAAAGTTTTATAGCAATTAGGATATCGCTCATAAACACTTCCATTCCATGAATTTTCATCGTGATTAGATGTAAAATTCATTCTAATAGCCTTATCAACAGGAAATTTAGCAGGATCATTCAAAAAATAATCAATTAAATCAACAGCACGTTTATTACCTTTAGCAATATCTTCGGTTAAATGTAAAAAATCCCAAGTATAATTTAAATCAAATGCAGTTTCCATTAAATCAGGTTCTTCGGCCTCAGAAAGCATAAAAACAGGTTTAACCTTATCGAGTTCAACGCGTGCAGAATCCCAAAAATCGGTTGGAACCATCATTGCAACATCACAACGAAAACCATCAATGTCAAAATTTTCTATCCAAAATTTCATCGAATTAACCATTTCGTTCCGCATTTCTTGATTGTTGTAGTTCAAATCAGCAACATCAGACCAATCCTCAACCGGGGCAACAATGTTTCCGGCACTGTCTTGAGTGTACCAATCAGGGTGTTCGTCAATCCATACATTATCCCAAGAAGAATGATTTGCAACCCAGTCAAGAATCACAAGCATATCAAGTTCATGAGCTTTTTCAATCATGCTTCTAAAATCGTCCTTTGTTCCAAATTCAGGATTAACATCAATATAATTTTGAATTGAATAGTAGCTACCCAAATCACCTTTTCTGTTTTTCACTCCAACCGGCTGAACTGGCATAATCCACAAAATATCAATTCCCATGTCTTTTAAACGAGGCAAATGAGCTTCAAAAGCCGCAAAAGTTCCTTCGGGTGTGTACTGTCTGATATTTACTTCGTAAATTATCGACGTTGCTATTCTATCGGGATACTGATAAACAGTTAACTTTGTACTGTCATTGTTTTGATTGTCATTTTGCATATCATCACTATTATTACATGAAGCGGCAAAGATAATTATTGCTGCAAAAAATAAAATAAAAATGTTTCTTTTCATAATCTAATTGTGTTTTGAGTTTTTAAAGTTGTCGAGTTTGTCGAGTTTGTCGAATTTTTCGAGTTTGTCGAATTTTTCGAGTTTGTCGAGTATTGGTTAACTCTGTTGCTATCAATTCTATAACTGTTTTAATTCATAAATATTTCAAAAGAAAATGGGCTCATTTCAAAACCAAGCTCGTTGTTACTTACAGAAAAACAACAATTAAATTGAGCTTCAAGATTTTGATTATTAGCATTTTGCGACAAAGGAATAGAAACATATTTTGCTTCGGCAGAATTATTAAAAACAACAATTACAGTTTTATCAAAATAGGTTCTTTGGTAAGCCATAACATCATCTTCAACAAGTAAAAATTTAAAGTCGCCAAAAATTAAAGCCATTGAGCTTCTGCGAAGTTTCACAAGTTTACCAACAGTTTGTTTAAGCTTAAGTTCATCTTTATTCAAATCATCAAACCGCATCATTCTACGATTATCAGGGTCATTACCACCGGGCATTCCAATTTCATCACCATAATAAATAACTGGAATTCCGGGAATCGTGTTATTAAAAGCAAATAACATTGCCGATTTCAAATAACCTGTAGTATCACCCACAGTAATTTCACGTTGCCAGCCGGCAGCTTTTGCATCTTCGTCAAACCTCAAAGTTCCGGTAGCATAAGAAATAAAACGTCCTCTATCCTGATTACCTGAAATATTACCCATTAAATGATGGTAACCATAAAATTTAAAGGATTTTATCATTGCATTTTCAACATTTTTAAAACTATTACCAACAGCCAAAGCCGGTCCGATAGCATCGTATAAATTAAAATCAAACTGGGCATCAAGCATGCCGGAATTTACGTAACTACCCACAAGTTCATGACTGCCATAAGTTTCGCCAATTTGATAAAGTTTTTGATTATTAGGCACTTCAAACTGACGTTTAGTTTTATAAGTTAAAGCACGCCAAAATTTTAGAGGCACATGCTTAGCGGCGTCGTGTCTAAAACCGTCTATTCCGTATTCGTTTAGCCAATATAGAGCAGAATCGGTAACCACATCAACAACTTCAGATTTTCGGTTATCAAGAGTAGGCAAAAAAACATCAAACCAAGTAGTTAAACGTTGATCGTCCCATTTTTCGGTATTTAAAGTTCCATCTGGCAAATACAAATCGGTTTGCCAATCGGGGTGATCTTTAATAATTTGGGCAGTTTCGTGAACATGATGAGCAACAAAATCAACAAGAATATTTTTATTATTATCATGCAAGTTGTTTATTAAATTTTTAAACTCATCAGCCGAGCCAAACCTATCGTCAATTTGAGTTAATGAAATTGGCCAATAACCATGATAAGCCGAGAACTTAGTATTCGGATTATTCCACTGTCCGTATGCACCTTCAACATTTTTTACAATAGGCGAAATCCAAACGGTATTAATGCCTAAAGTATCAAAATATCCATTGTTTAAAACTTGCAATAAACCGGCAATATCGCCACCATGATAATCTGCCGGAGGAAGAACAACTGAAGGATCATTTATTGGACGATTATTTTGAGCATTTCCATCAAAAAATCTATCCATAAAAACATTGTAAATAGTTGCAGCCTCAAAATCAAATCTCGATAATTCCGAAGCATCAGAAACTACTTTTCCTTTTTGCAAAGGAATTTTAATATCATTAGAAAAGCCCCATTCATTTGCTACCCAAACCCGGATATAACTTCTGTCAAAATCAGCTGCCTGCAAAGGAATTTTTATTGATAATCCTTTTTTATTTTTAGAAATATATTTTGCCGGAAGTTCATAATTTTCCCAAAAAACAACAACTTGTTTTACACTATTTTCAAATCCTATTTTAATAGAATCATTTGTAAAAGAAGCTGTAAATATATACGGAACTTTATCATCATTTACTGATCCAATCTGAATCAAAGAATTAAAACCGCCAATATTATTGCTAACACTATCAGGATTAGAAGGATCTATCATTTCTACCCCATCAACAACAAATTTGTACTGATATTTTCCGGGTTCAGAAATCATATCAAAGTTCCACACATTTCCGTCAAAGCTAAGAGGTGCACTTGCAGCATTCCAAGCGTTCATTTCACCTTTTACATTTACACTTGAATAAGTTTTGCCCTGTGGATCAAAAGTAAAGGTTTGTTTAATTTTAGATGATTTTTTTAACAACAACGAATATTTGTAACCATCAACAAACACACTTAAAACAGATAATTTAGGCAAACTATCCGATTTAACCTTTAAGCTAATTTTTGACGAATCAGGCAATATCTTAAATGATAAATTTTTATCACAAATAACAGAATCAACTATTGAGGCATCAGTAAAAAAATCCTCAAGATAAATTATAGTTTCATCAATATCCAAATTGATTGGTGAAGCTATTCCAAAAACATCACTTTGTGTTGGAATACTTAAATTTTTGTTGTTTTCTACCCTACAAGAGAAAGAAAACAAAGATGCGAGAAAGATAAACATTAGTATTTTTTTCATAATTTATTTATATTTTCTAAGTTTTGGGTTAAGAGTTTCGGGTTTCATGTTGCGAGTTTCGGGTTGCAGGTTTTGGGTTTTGCGTTAAATGGATAATAATCCAACTAAAGTAAGTTCATCATTTGGCAAAATATCATGTTCATTATCATAAATTAATAAATCAATTTCGGCATCAGAATGATTAATAATTGACACTTCGTCTTTTTTAACAATAATTTCTAATTTGCAATTTCGGTATAAAATTTTAAACGAATAACTATTCCATTTTTCGGGTAAAAACGGGTTAAAGGAAATTTTGCCGTCTTTCACTCTCATTCCACCAAAACCATATACAACACTCATCCATGTTCCGGCCATACTTGTAACATGCAAACCTTCTTTAACTTCATTATTATAGTCATCTAAATCTAAACGAGCTGTTCGTAAATACAACTCGTAAGCTTTTTTGTAATTTTTAATTTTTGAAGCCACAATAGAATGAGTACAAGCAGAAAGCGACGATTCATGCACGGTCATAGACTCATAAAAATCAAAATTACGTTTAATAGTCTGTTCATCAAAGTTATTTTCAAAAAAGAACAACCCTTGCACAACATCAGCTTGCTTAATAAAACAAGAGCGTAAAATTCTATCCCATGACCAATTTTGGTGCAATGGTCTTTCTTGAGGCAACAAAGATTGAGCATTTAAAAATTCTTTATCTAAAAAACCATCTTGTTGTAAAAAAATATTCCTTTTTTCATCAAAAGGCAGATACATGTTGTCAATAATTTTTTGCCAATTTTCAATTTCATTTTCATAAAAAGAAGAAGCAACAGAAATACGTTTAAAATCGTCTATATTTTTATTTTTAACAAAATTGATAACTTCGATCGTATATTTTAAAGTCCAAATAGCAATTGTAGAAGTGTACCAATTATTATTCACATTATTTTCATACTCGTTAGGACCGGTAACGCCCAGCATCACGTATTTTTGTTTTTGTTCAGAAAAATTCACTCTTTGTTTCCAAAATCGAGAGATTGCAATAAGAACTTCGAGACCAAAATCCGACAAATAATCTTTATCGCCGGTATAAGTAACATAATTATAAATTGCATAAGCAATTGCACCATTTCTGTGTATCTCTTCAAAGGTAATTTCCCACTCGTTGTGGCATTCTTCACCATTAATAGTTACCATTGGAAATAAAGCTGCACCATTATTAAACCCAAGTTTTTGAGCATTTTCAATAGCTTTCTGCAAATGTTTGTATCTATATTTCACAAGATTTTGAGCAACATTTTGAGGAGAAGTACTTAAATAAAACGGCAAACAGTATGCTTCTGTATCCCAATAAGTTACGCCGCCATATTTTTCACCTGTAAAACCTTTTGGACCTATATTCAACCGTTCATCTTTGCCGGTATAGGTTTGAAGCAGGTTAAATATATTAAATCTAATAGCTTGCTGAGCAGCAATATCCCCTGAAATTTCCACATCAGCATCTGTCCATTTATTACTCCATACTTTTTTATGTTCATCAAAAAGCTCGTCAAATCCCACCTCTGAGGCATTTTCTAAATGAGCAAAAGCATGTTCAATTAATGCATCGTTAGAATAATTTAACGAACTGGTAACAGCTGCAAATTTATATATCGTAATAGTTTTTTGTTGTTCAGCATTAATAAAAAACTTATAACCAAGATATTTTTCGTGTTCGTAACTTAAAAATTTTGTAGGCTTAAATTCTTCGCCATCTTGTTCAAAAGAATAATTTATGGCTGTACAGAGATTAAAAAAAGTTTTTTTGGTTTGAGCAACAATATACGGATAAGGCACAAAGGATTTATCCACTTCTGTCCAAAATTTTTCACCATAATTTGAATCTTTGTTGCTAACGTCTGCATCAATATCAATAAGCACCTGAATTTCGGAAGAGAAGTTAAACGGGGTGATTAAATATTTTATAGCACCAAGCTCGTCATTAACGATACTTAAAAATCTAAAAGACTCAACTTTTACTTGTTTTCCATCAGGCAACTCGGCTAAGAGATGTTTATACAAATATCCATGTTTCATATTTAAAACACGTTTAAAATCGGATATTTTACATTTAAACAAATCGAGTTTATTTTTACCAACAGTAATTTTTATGCCTCTCCAATCGGGAGCGTTAATAATTTTGGCAAAATAATCAGGATACCCGTTTTTCCACCATCCTACACGAGTTTTATCGGGATAATAAACACCTGAAATATAGTTACCTTGCAAAGTTTTTCCTGAGTAAAATTCCTCAAAATTTGCACGATGCCCCATTTTACCATTACCAATACTAAAAATACTTTCAGCAGCTTCGTTATTTTCAGGAATAAAATTTTCTTCTATTATTTCCCATTCAGAATATTTAATAAATCGTTTCATCAAGATAAATTAGGTGTTAGGTTTGTTTAATTAACACGTTTTTAAGTGATTAAAAATTAAAGTAAAAAAACAAAATAATTTCAAGTTTTATCTTTTAGTTTAAAAGAAAAGTTGCGAAAATAGCAAATTAAAATAATTTACAAATTAAAAATAAAATAGCCTCATAAAAGAGGCTATTAAAAAACATCAAAAAATATTATTGAACTGAAGTTACATCAAATGTTCTTATTCTATTTTTAGCATCAAAAATCAAAGTAACATCATATTTTTTTTCTGCAATAGTTTTAAAGTTTCCATATTGTCCACCAGCACTAATAATGTTAGATGGATCTCCGGTAATAACATCAACGCCGGAGTATCCCATTTCACCATTGTCCCAAATATGGTCTAAACGAATTTTAAATTCACGATTTTCTCTAAAATATAGTCCGTCAATTTTAAATTCATAAACATTGTTTAAAGTGTCAGAAGCCGGGTCAAAAACCAAGTCGAAATCAATATTCCAAGCCGTAGGATTTCCTGTAGGATCATTATCAATAAAAAAAGCATCGCCAATCATACTGTAAACATGACCGCGAGGGTCAATAATTGGCATATTATCTTTAAAGGAGAAACCGGATTGAACATTGTAAGACAATTGGAAGAAGCAAGAAACATCGGCAGGAAATTCTACTTTTAAAGCTAAACCACCAAAAGTAAGTTTATTGTAAGCACCGGCTAAAGTAGTAACAAATTGAATAGAATCTGTTAAACTATAAGTATCCTCAGAATAAAATCTGAACTTTAAATCACCCTTACCTTCTGTCATCATTTGATCATCAGCTCTCCAAACGGCACCTGTGTCGCCGGCAGAAACTAAAGTCATTACTGGATCTGAGTTTGCAAAACGTTCGCTAACAAGATACCAATCAGATACTTTAAACAAAAAAGCTTTAGATAGATTTAAGTCGATAATAAACATATAAAACCCATCATCGGGTGCAGTAAAATTAGTTCCATTTTCAACAACATCACCAGACCAAACATTTACGTCATCTTCGGTCCAAGAACCTGACAATCCGTATGTAACAAGCTCATTTCCAATTTGTTGACCAACAGAAAAGTCGCCGGCAGATTTAATAAACATAAACTTTTGAAACATACTGTCTCTTTTAACAATCACACCATCATTATCAAGAACAGAACCGGCATCCATAACACCGTTTAAATTTACAGAATCAGTAAAAATAGAACTTCCAAAAATGTAAACCCCTTCTTCGGGAATATCCGACTGATAAATAGTTTGAGTTTTATCGCAACTTGCAAATAAAAATGCAAATCCGAAAACAAATAATGTATATTTTAATATTTTTTTCATCATAATATGATTTTTAAAATTTGTGAAGTTTGACGAGTAATTAATTACTCGTCAACTTATTAACTATTATTTTTTTAGTTAGCTAAATTTGGATTAGCATCGATAGCCCATTGAGGAATAGGGAAAACACATCTATCAGGAGAATCGTCAACATCTTTTTCCCACCAAGCATCGTTGAATTTACCAAAACGAATTAAATCCATTCTTCTTTGGGCTTCCCAAACAAATTCTTTACCTCTTTCTTCAAGAAGATCGTCAAGAGTTGCAGCATTGATGTCAGATAATCCGGCACGTGAACGTATCATGTTAATGTACATATCGCCGGCACCGGCACCATTCATGCGAATTTGAGTTTCGGCTTTCATCAGAATAACATCAGCATATCTAAAAATTGGGAAATCGTTACTTAAATTATCAGTAGCTCCATTTGCAACTTCAAATTTCACAATTCGTACACCCGACATTCTAATTTCAATAACAGAACTATTGGCAGCTGTCATTAAAAGAGCAGGAATATGAGGATCAAAATCCAATACGGCATTTCCCGCACCTTCGTCAATAATAACTTCACCGGTGTAAGAATATTGAGTATCAACTAAAAACATTTTAGCACGAAGATCATTTGCATCAAAAGAATTATAAAAATCTTCCATAATAGCATAACCGTTCCAAGGTTGAACAGTCATATTAAAAGTTAAATTACTTGCATAATGCAAAGTTCTCATGTGTAAATTAAAACCGGTATAAGTACTTTCGTCATACCCGATAGTAAACATATTTTCAGAAGAAGCTTCATTAGCCGTAACAAAAGGAGCCAAAGGATCACCTTCGAGCGAATAAACGCCCAGATTAATTATGCTATCAAGATAAATATCAGCTTTTTCCCATTGAGGAGTTCCGGTATAAACTTCGGCATTAATATATAATTTAGCAAGAAGCATAAATGCCATACCACGAGTAACAGAATATTTACTTCCTGAAACAGGAATATCAGCATAAACACTTTCAATTTCATCAACAAGACTTTGCCAAATTACAGCCCTATCTTCTTTAACAGGCAGTTCAGGAGCATCAGCAAAAGAAGTTACATAAGGCACATCGCCATAATTATCAATAGCATTCCAGTAATAAAAACAACGCATTACTTTAGCTTTTGCCACAGTAATTATTGCTGCTTGGTTTCCCTCGTCGATAGCAGGTTGTAAAAATTCAATAAGTTTATTTGCTTCGTAACTGCCTTTATAAAAACGATACCACATAGCATTAACAGCTTCGATGTCGTTAGTCCAAGTATGTTGATGTAAAGCTCGCCATTTACCACCGTCGTCCCAGTCGTTTCCTCTGGTTGGAGCAGTAACTCCGTCGCCCGGAATTTCTTGAGCATACCAATAACCACCTACATCACAATAATCTTTAAGAGGTGCAAAAATTGGAATAGTCATTAAAGCAGCTTGTGTTTCATTCTCCGGATAATCAGCCGAAGGAATCCTATCATATAATTGATCACCTAAATCAGTACAAGCCGGTAAAAGACTGATAAAAGCTATTGCTATAAAAATTATTTTTCTCATATTTTAATATTTATGATAAAGAATATCAAATTTGACATTCTTTGGGTTTACAATTAAAAAAATTTAAAATATAAAGTTTAATCCAGCTGTAAAAGATCTGGTTTTAGGATAAACATTATACTGATCAAGACCGAAAGAAAGTCCACTAAAGTTAATTTCAGGATCAATACCTGTATAATTAGTTAAAGTGTATAGATTATTAGCAGTCACATAAAATCTGATTTTTTTAACCCAAGCACTATTTTGAGTATTCAAAGAATATCCGAGAGTAATATTATCTAAGCGAATAAAACTACCATCTTCAAGATAATAGCTGTTAACAACCGGCGAATTATTTAAACCGGCGGCTTCGTCATCAAGAGCAGATCTTAAAACGTTTTCAGTTGGTAGCCATGTAGAGTTTCCATACATTAAACGAGTAACATTAAGCACATCAAAGCCATAAACTGCACGTCCGGAAAAACTAAAATCAATATTATCAAAAAAAGTGAAGTAGTTTGACCAACCAATAGTAAAATCAGGCAATGCACTACCAACAACTCTACGTTCAGCTTCTGTAACATCTCTGGTTACTCCACCGTTTTCCATGTAAAACAAAAACGCTCCATCATCGGCTATACCGGCATATTCGGGCATATAGAATGTTCCAATTTGGTATCCCTGAGCAACAACTTGTGTCCAATTTTCTTCGCCCACTAAACCGCGACCTGAAAGCCAGCCTACTTTCATTAACTCCCATTCATAATCGTCATTAGATAAAGAAATTACCTCTTGATTATTTTTAGAAAAAGTAGCTAAAGTTTTCCATTGAAAATTATTATTATCAATTAAAAAAGCTTGAACATTAAACTCAAACCCGGAATTTCTGATTGTTCCAACGTTGGCATAAGTTCTACTTACAGCGTTTGGAGGCACAGGAACTGAATATTCTGCTAACAAATCATAAGTTGTTTTGTCGTAATACTCAAAAGAACCAACAAATTTATTATTGAAAAAACCATAATCAAGACCAATATTTAATTCTCTGTTTTCTTCCCATTTTAAGTTAGGGTTAGCATTATGAGAAGGCTCAAAATTGATAGCATCTTCGCCTGTTTCAGGATTAGGAGCTGTTCCGGCAGGACCATAAGAAATAACATCTAGATAATTGCCAATTTCTTGATTTCCTGAAAAACCATATCCTGCTCTAATTTTAAAATCACTTATAAAGCCAACGTTATCCATAAAACTTTCGCGTTTTATATTCCAAGCAATAGAAGCAGAAGGAAATAACCCCCATTCATTATTTGCTCCAAATTTTGAAGAACCATCACGACGAACAGTTGCAGTTAAATAATATTTAGAATCATAATTATAAACTGCACGACCAAAAAACGAAATCAAACGATTGGTACCTTTCCACGAGCCAATATCACCTACAACAACTTTATTAAAAACAGCCATATTATTTATTCCTATAAGATCAGACAAAGGTTCTTTACCTTGTTGCCAAAAACCGTTATAATCATCTTGTTGAAAAGAATATCCGGCAATAAAATCTAAGTTATTATTTCCAAAAGAATTTTTGTAATTTAAAGTAGTTTCAAGAACTCTTGTGCCATAGTTACTATAATTTAAACGACCATAACCTTCAGAAGTTGAACCTCTCACATAACTTGGCTCAAAATACTCAGAAAAATCATTATTTTTTGTATAACCAAAGTTAATACTCCAAACCAAACCATCAAAAATAGTTAAATCTGTTCTGATGTTAGCTAAATATTTTAATGCATCTCTATTGTTAGTAATTTGATTTACAAGTGCAACAGGATTGTAATAATTAAAATCCCGAGTTGTTTCATAATATGATCCATCATCGTTATAAATAGGATCGGTAGGGTTGCGTTGAAAGGCTTGATATAAAATATCGTTATTACCATTTCCACCATAACTAATGTAATTATTTTGTTCAAAAGTTGCAGCTAAATTAGCCGAAATAACTAGATGGTCATTCAAAGCATGTTGCGACAAATTCATACGTACAATATCTCTTGATTTTTTACTTCCAATAATAACTCCTTTAAAATCAGAATGCGTAATTGAAGCTCTGTACGAAGTATTTGCATCTCCTCCGGAATAAGAAACATTATGAGATTGCGACATACCTGTTCTGTAAATAGCATCTTGCCAGTCGGTGTTTGCTCCACCATCAATAAAATCTAAATTATTGTCGGCAACATATTGTCTAAGCTCATCAGCCGAAAGTAAATCTAACCTATTAGCAACTTGATCAAACGACACATAACTGTTAACTTCAAAAATAGAAGCATTTTGAGCACCACGTTTTGTTGTAATGATAATTACACCATTAGCACCACGAGAGCCGTAAATTGCAGTAGAAGAAGCATCTTTTAAAACGTTGAAAGAAGCAATATCTTCAGGGGCAATAGTTGTAGGATCAACACCGGGAACACCGTCAACAACATACAAAGGTTCGGTACCTGAAACAAGCCCCGATGACCCTCTTATTTTTACAGAAAACCCTGAGTTTGGATCACCGCCTTGTTTGGTGATAACAACACCGGAAACTTTTCCTTGCAATGATTGAATAGGATCGGTAATTACACCACGATCAAGATCATCACTACCCACTTGCGAAACAGCACCTGTTCGATCAGATTTTTTTTGTGTACCGTAACCAATAACAAGAACGTCTCCAATATCCTGATCTTCAGGTTGCATAGTAACATTAATAACATTAGAAGTAATTTCTATTTCTTGAGTTTCCATTCCCATCATAGAAAACACAAGAACTTCATCATCATAGGATACAGCAATAGAATATCTGCCGTCTAAATCGGTAATAGTGGCATTAGAAGTACCTTTTGCCAAAACAGTAATACCAGGAACAGACGCACCTAAATGATCTGTAACCGTTCCGGTAATTATTTTTTGTGAATAAACCGAACCTGCTGTTAAAAATAAAATCAACAACAAGCCAATTAAACTGGTTAATTTTGCTCTCATAAAATTATTTTTTTTAGTGAAAATTTAAGGCTTTTTTTCTTTTCATCTCTACAAATTTAAGTTAAGTTTAGTTAAATATTAAATTTAATTAACATTTTTTTAACGAAATCGAATCCGCAAACGTTTGCAAATTACATTTTTTTTTTCTTTCTTTAACAATCTTTTTAAAGTGAAAAAAACGTTAATCTTTTAACATCTTTCTTAATGGTACATAGAGCAACAATTAAAGATATTGCAAAAAAAATAGGAATTTCTCCTTCCACCGTTTCAAGAGCATTAAAAAACCACCCTGACATTAGTGAAAAGACAAAAAAAGCCGTTATAGAGCTTGCCGAAAAACTGAAATACAGGCCCAATCAGTTAGCTCTAAATTTAAGGAAAAACCAGAACAACACGATTGGTGTAATAATTCCTCAAATAGTTCATTATTTTTTTTCGTCTATAATCAGCGGAATCGAAGATTACACATCTAAGAAAGGATATAATGTAATTTTAACCCAATCAAACGAAAAATTTCAAAAAGAAATTGACAACACTAATACACTAATTAACACAGGAGTTGCAGGAATATTAATTTCCAGAACGAAAGAAACAACAAGTTTTGAACATTTTAAAAAGCTATTAAATTACGATATTCCTGTTGTTTTTTTTGACAGAATTTGTCCAACATTAAAAACAGATAAAGTAATTGTAAATGATGAATATGCAGCCTTTATAGGCGTAGAACATTTAATTAAATCGGGGTGTAAAAAAATCATACATTTTAAAGGTCCTGAAAATTTATCAATTTCTATAAAAAGACAAACCGGTTACCTTGAAGCTTTAAGAGAATATAAATTAAAGCGAAATAACGATTTTATTATTCGTTGTGATAGTTACGAAGACGCAAAAATAGAAACTCAAAAACTTATTGATAAAAAAATTGATTTTGATGGAATTTTTACCGTAAACGACGACACAGCTGCCGGTGCAATAGAAGCACTAGTAAAAAACGGTGTTAAAATACCCTCGGAAGTTTCAATAATGGGTTACTCTAACGATTTAATTTCCCAAATTACAAATCCAAAACTATCAACTGTTGAACAATCAGGTTACGAAATGGGCTACACATCTGCAAAACTTCTAATAGAAAGAATAGAGAGCGAGAAAACTATTCGACCACGTACCGAAGTAGTATCCGTAAAATTAGTTCTACGAGAAAGCACTAAGCCGATTAACATACCATCAGAGAACTAAAAAAAAATATAATTTTACAATACACATATTACATTTATTGAGAAAAATTAAGATCATTGAAAAAAAATTTGCCATTTAATAAAAATAATGTAATTTTACGGCAACAATACGGCTTTTCATTTTTCTTTTTATCATCAAACAAATAAACTGCTGCAAATAATTGTAGCACAATACTTTATGCACTACTATTAAACTAAATTAACGATGAAAAAACCAAAATTAAGTTTTTGGCAAATTTGGAATATGAGCTTCGGATTTTTCGGAATTCAATTCGGATTTGCCCTTCAAAATGCTAACGTAAGTCGTATTTTTGAAACACTTGGAGCAGATTTGGACAAAATACCTATTTTGTGGATTGCTGCACCAATAACAGGATTATTGATTCAACCAATTATTGGATATTTTAGCGACAGAACATGGTGTAAACTTGGCCGAAGAAGACCATATTTTTTAATCGGTGCTATATTAGCTTCATTAGCTTTATTTGTTATGCCACATTCACCTGTACTATGGGTGGCTGCCGGAATGCTTTGGATAATGGACGCATCAATTAATATTTCAATGGAACCTTTTAGAGCCTTTGTTGGCGACATGCTACCGAGCGAACAAAGAACAATGGGGTTTTCTATGCAAAGTTTTTTTATTGGAACCGGAGCAGTAATAGCTTCTTCTTTACCATGGTTGCTCACAAAATTTGGTGTTCCTAATACTGCCGCTGAAGGAGTTATTCCGCCATCTGTTAAGATTTCATTTTATGCAGGTGCGGCAATTTTTATTTCAGCCGTTATATGGACTGTTTTTTCCACAAAAGAATACTCCCCTGAACAACTTGCAAAATACAACGAAGAACAAGCAGACGCAGAATGCGAAAGAGAAGAAAAAATTGACACGAAAAAAGAAACCTCTTTATCAACAAAAATTGGTCTATTTTCTTCAATTCTCGGTATAGTTGCAACTCTAATAATCTATTTTTTTACTAAAGCCAAAGGAGAAGTTTACATTTTTTCATTAGGTTTATTAGTATTCGGATTGTTAGAAATTTTAGTTGGTTACCTTCTAATAAATAAAGGTAACACTAAAAATGGGCTATCCGAAGTATTAATTGACTTGAACAATATGCCTAAAACAATGCGTCAATTAGCTGTAGTTCAATTTTTTTCATGGTTTGCCCTTTTTGCAATGTGGATTTATTCAACTCCGGCTATTACTGAAAACGTTTTTGGTGCAACAGACCCTACAACTAAAGCTTACAACGATGGAGCCGACTGGGTTGGTGTTTGTTTTGCCGTTTACAACGGAGCTGCCGCTATTTTAGCTTTTTTACTTATGTTTTTAGCAAAAAAAACAAACAGAAAAACAACTCATGCAATATCTCTATTTGTTGGTAGTATAAGTTTTATTTCTATTTTCTTTATTAAAGATCCAAACCTATTATTAGTTTCTTTTGTTGGAATTGGTTTAGTATGGGCTAGTATATTAGCAATGCCTTATGCAATTTTAACGGGTTCTTTACCCTCTAAAAAAATGGGGACTTACATGGGAATATTTAACTTTTTTATAGTAATCCCTCAAATTTTAGCAGCAAGTATTTTGGGTTTCTTTGTAAAAAATCTTTTTAACGAAAAAGCAATTTATGCTCTACTTCTTGGTGGCGTTTCATTTATGATTGCAGCAATTTCAGTGCTTTTTGTTGAAGACAAACATTAAAAAAGTCAAACTGTAATCTGTTAACTAACATACAGTTAACCGGTTAACCTATTAATAGTATGAAAATCATCAAGTAGTTAGATTATTAAAAAATTACAACTCGAAAAACTTAAAATACTTATGATTGAAGCATTAATTTTTGATTTAGACGGTGTGATAGTTGACACTGCAAAATTTCACTACATTGCCTGGAAAGAATTAGCAAATAGCCTTGGTTTTAATTTTACCGAAGAAGATAATGAAAGATTAAAAGGCGTAAGCAGAATGCGTTCTCTTGATATTTTGCTTGAAATTGGAGGTTTAGAATTTGACACTAAAAAAAAAGTTGAACTTGCAACATCAAAAAATAATAATTATGTCAAACTAATAAACACGTTAACACATAAAGACCTTTTGCCAGGAGTTTTAATTTTTATGAATGCAGCCAAAACTGCAGATAAAAAAATAGCACTTGGATCCGCAAGTAAAAATGCAAAACAAATACTAAAAAGCACCAATTTACTTAATTTTTTTGATGCTATTGTTGACGGTAACGAAGTTTCTAAAGCAAAACCCGACCCCGAAGTTTTTCTAAAGGCAGCAGAATTATTAAAAGTAAATCCACAAAATTGCATTGTATTTGAAGATGCACAAGCTGGCATTGAAGCCGCAAAAAATGCAAAGATGCATGTTATAGGCGTAGATAAAAAAAACACCTTAACGGCTTGCGACTTTAAAATAAAAACATTTGAAAAAACAGACTTTTTTAATATTATTTCGAAAATTGATTTACATAATTAAAAAAAAACACAATAAACTGATAGGTGTTAACAATTAAAACAAGCAATAAAATTTCAAAAAAAATTGACTACAATCACTAAATTTCAAAAATAATTTATATTTTTGTCAAAAAGTTATAAAATGGCAAAATTTCAACGAGCTATAGATTGTGTAAACTGTCCTTATCAATCAAAAACTTTTGATTTTTTAGATACAAAAGAAAAAAGGAACATACAAGAAAACTGTTTGATTGTTAACTTTAAAAAAGGAGAAAACATTTGCAAACAAGACCTAAATGTAACCCACTCATTATATCTATCAAAAGGATTGGTAAAAGTGTTCATTGAATCGGAAAAAATGAACACTATTTTAAATATTGCTACAGCCGGACAGTATGTTGGGTTACAATCAATATTTGACGGCAAAAGTTATAATTTTTCAATAACTGCCCTTGAACCCTCAAGAGTTTGCATGATTGAAGTAGCTAATTTTAAAGAACTTAGCGAAACAAACCCAAAATTTTTATACGCAGTAACTAAATCTATTTCCGAATGTACAAATCAAGTTTTTAAACGATTAACTTTTTTTTACCAAAAATCAGTGAAATCCAGATTAGCTTCTTCTTTATTATTTTTTTCCGACAAAATTTACAAGTCAGATGAATTTATTTTCAGTTTATCCCGTCAGGATTTAGCGGATTATATTGGAGTATCAAGAGAAAACACAGTAAGAGTTTTAAGCGAACTAAAAAAAGAAAAAATAGTTGAGGCGAGTGGTAAAAACATAAAAATTGCAAACAAAGAAGCTTTAAGATTTATCGAAAACGCCGGATAATTTTTTTAATATTCTAACTTGTTCTATTCTGAAACTTTTTTAAAACCAAAATCTATATTTTCAAATTATAAAAAAACTCCCTTGAATAATTTCAAAGGAGTTTTTTGTGTATAAAACAATCGTATTATTTTTTTATTATTTTACCCGAAAACATTTGATTATCTACAAAAAATCTATAAATATAAATCCCATTTTGTAAATCAGCAGGAACATTCCAAACAAAAACATTATCATTTGCTTGTGCAATACTACTGTTAGAAAAAATATGTCTCCCCGAAACATCATAAATTTCAACACGATAACTTTGTGATTTTGAACAATCAAAAGCAAAATTTACAACATTATTAAATGGAACAGGGTAAACATTTAAATTAACATTATTAGTAGCAACGGTTTGTTGTTGAGTAACTATGAGAGTTGAACCAAAAGGAGGGAAAACAATATCATCAATCCAAGCACAATCATTGCCATTTGAAACAGAACCATCTTTACTATATTTCCATTCAAAAACATGTTGACCATTTATAATATCAAAAGATTCAAACGACCAATCAACTTCGCCACTCCAATTCCCCTGCTCTACTCCATCAATAAAAAATCTAAGATAATCCCAACCTGACTCAGAAGACACTTTTTTATAGAAAGAAACTGAACCACTATTCAAAATATCTAATTCGATAATTAAAGATGTTGTTTCAGAATCGTCAATGTCATCACTTACAGCCGAATAAGCACCTTGATTAACTGTTGTAGTTGTAGTTAACCAATTTGCATCTCCATCAAATTGCCAATCAAATTTTGTAAAATCACCTGTTTCAAAATCTTCGGTAGCGTCACCAAGATAAAATGAAATTTCAACAGCTTTTGTATAAGGAGCATTTTGAGCAACACAAGTTAAAGTTATCATATCGCCAATTTGTGCAGCACTACTTATTTGAATTTCAGAACCTATAATAAAATCATTATCAGCATCAATCTGTCCAATATTTTGATTTGTTGTTACAATAGATATATTAGGATCGTTAGAAGACAATAAACCGGTAATATTCTGAGACATAGCATGCCCTGAATTTGCAAAATTAAAAGTAATATTTCCAGTTTCGCCGGGTTCTAAAATTCCGTCTCCATCACCCGAAGTTTCGGTAATGTTAACAAAAGAATAAGATATTTTAGGAGCATTAATAATAACAGGAATTAAGCGAGCTGTTGTAAACTCATCTGAGATAATACTCAAAGATAATTCAACAAAATATTGATCTTCAACAAAATCAGTTTCAAATTGCAAATTAGTACTTATAGCAGAATCTAAAGCCGCAATATTTCCTATATTATCAGTTGAATTTAGGATAGAAATATTTTCATCAGAACAAGATAAATTTAGAACAACATTAGTAGCGTTTTGTTGTCCATAATTTTTTATATTCAGATCTAAAAATAAAGTTTCATTAAAATCAGGCAAATTATTGTTATCATCAATAAAATCAGCCGAAAACATTGACAATACAGCTCCGGTTGCTTCTTGAATTGAAATATCATATTGATGAGGAAGAATATTGTAACCCGAAACAATCAAAATTGCATCACCCAAAACAGCCTCGTCAAAATCAACCTGAATAAGAGCTTGCCCGCTTGCGTTAGTGTATCCTTTGCCAACAATTTGCGAATTTTGAATAACTGCACAAGTATAATTTTCGAGTGGTCCTTTTGCCGAAGTAACAGTAGCAAGATAATCGGAGCCAAAAGGCAAAATATAATCGTAAGAAGTATTAATATCAAAGGGATTTGTAGTCCAAATTGGCAAAGCAGGATCAGTCATAACATTATGGTCGTAAAACACCCAACGTTGAGCACCGGGTTCCCATTCATTTGGGTTGTTCACCCAAGGAGCAGTCTGATATTTTGATATAAGCTCGGCAATTCCTGCATGATTTTGTTTATCGGTATAAATAGCATCAACAAATTCACGGTGTAAATGTTCCGAAGGACCTTCAGTTTGTCCTTCGTTAAACCAGCCATAGCGAGAATTTGTAAAAACAGCAACTGCACAATTATCAATAGCAACCATTCTTTCCGAAACACAATCATTAGCATCAAAAGCACCACAAATACAACCATGACTATAAACTAAAGCATAGTTATGTGTTACTCCGTTCAGGCTTGAAAAATTTGAATTTGTAATATCACTTGTATAAAGCCCCATCATAAAATCCGAATTTGCATGACCAACATGATGCAACATAGAATGACCGTCATTCATTGCAGCCATAATTTCACTTCCACCCCAGTTATTTCCATCACGTTGATACATTGTTGTATAATCACTCATTGCCGGAATTCCGGTGGTTATGTAACCGTTATCGTCATGAAAACCAATTAAAAGATCAAGATAATCGGCTCCCCAGGTTTCAGGACCGTCATACAGGTGTTCTCCTGCTAATAAAGGGTTTGCAAGTTCATTTGTAGAAGTAACCGGATTATTAGAATAAGAAATAACTTTGTTAATTATAGAACTTAATTCGGTTTGGTTAGAAAAAGGGAAACGACCAACAGCAATTTCAGGAAATAAATCATCTTCGTCTGGTTCGCCCCAAGAATTATCACCATCATCGTTCCAAGTTCCGTCTAAAGACGAGAAATAAACATCGGCAGGTATATCATTATCTTCATAAAAAGAGCTTGACTCAACACCACAATAAAATCCGCGATAAGGCACAACATCTGCATCTCCACCCAAAAGAACATACTGAATATCGTTAGTTTGATATTCTTGAATAATGTAATTTCTCATTTTTTCGGGCACATCAACACCGGTCATTTCAGACTCAATTTGTGATAGTGTAACAACTCTTGCATCAATACCTCTATATAAGTGAAAATCAATTAAATCATCAAAGTTATTTTCATAAGCACTTGAGGTAATTATTAACATATCATAGCTTGAAGAAACTTTTTTAGAAGGATATTTATTTATAATATTTGGATTTTGAGCAAAATCGCTAACACGTTGAACAACTTGCGAACGAGAAGAAATATTTCGCAAAGATTTTGCTGCAAAATTGTCTGTTTGATATTCAACCACTACTTTAACTGTTTTGAAATAATAAACCTCATCGGTTGAAGGATTATATTCTATGGGCGAGAAAGTAGAAAGAGCAAAACCATAACCGTTCATAAATTGTGTAGAAACCTCAGAAAAAGCAACTTCCGGAAAACTGCTTTTTTGATAAGTTGTATTGTTAACAACAAAATCACCGGAACTTCCTATTGAAATTGGGCTAACATATTGTTTTGGAAACAATTTAAAATTACCATTTAACTTTGTTTTATTTTCAAAAACATATTTAATATTAGTAGCTTTAGTTGCCGGGGGTAACAAAAGTTGAACAGATAAAAATGGCAACGAAGGATCACCCTGTTTTGATAACTGTTTAGAATTTGGCAATTCTAAAATTTGATAATCATCTATGTTTACAACAGTAGGTTCGGAAATATTGTAAGTAAATTCAATTTTTTGTCCAAACACACTGACAGAAACAAAAACTAAAAGAGATAGTAATAAAGTTTTGTACATTTTGTAAGTTTTATGTTTGATACAAAGATAAACGTCAAATAAAAAGTTGCATAAAAAAAGCCGGAACAATCCGGCTTTTTATTTATTCTACTGAATAGTATTTACAAAGTATCTTTTATTTCCATTAACATATCTTTAATAGATTGTAATGACTTAACAATTTCAAAATTTGAATCAACGCCGTCTTTATTTTCTTTAAGTTTTTGTTTTGCACCAGACAAAGTCATGCCTCTTTCTTTAACCAAATGATAGATTAGGTGAAAATTATCAATATCTTTTTGAGTGAATAATCTGTTACCTTTTCGATTTTTTTTGGGCTTAATAATCGAAAATTCTTTCTCCCAATATCTAATTAAGGAAGTATTAACGCCAAACATATCAGCAACTTCTCCAATTGAGTAGTACAATTTTGTATTTTTCTCGTCACTCATCTTTTTAAATTTAATGCACAAATTTACAATAAATGCAAAAAAAAAAAAACTTTATTTTAATTTTTCATCTTTCAAAAGCCCTAAAATTGTCTGAGAGGTTATTCGTAATCAAAATTAATGTTAAAACAACTTTTGACGTTTAAGTAAATATTGAATTAAAACGTGTTTAAAATCTTTGTTAATATCAGCTTTAACAAAATCAACTCCAAATTGGCCGGCTTTTAATTTAATTTCGTCAAAAATGGTCTTAACTTTTTGAGAGTAAATTTCTCTAACTTTGTTAGGATTAAGTTTCAAAGTATCACCGGTTTCCAAATCAACAAATCTGTAAGGTCTATTGTCATATTTAAAATCCAGTTCAAATTTACTATCAAAAACATGAAAAAGCAGTACTTCGTGTTTGTTATGTTTTAAATGTTGCAGAGCGTTAAAAATATCGTCCTGATTATTATTTTCAAGCATATCACTAAAAATAATTACCAGCGAACGTTTGTGCATCATTTCAGAAATCTTATGCAAATTCTCGGCAACAGAAGTTTTTTTATTCAGCTCCTGATGCGTATCAATTAGTTCCTGCATTCTGCGATACAAAAATCGAATATGAGAATTATTTAACTTAACATCAGTACGTAATTGGATTTCGTCAGAAAAAAAAGTTAAACCAACAGCATCACGTTGTTTAGACAACATATTTATTATTGCAGCCGAAGTATAAACAGAAAAAAGGAGCTTATTAAAATCTTGCTTGTGAGGAAATAACATCGAAGAAGAAGTATCAATTAAAATATTACACCTGAGGTTTGTTTCTTCCTCAAAGCGTTTTACAAACAATTTTTCGGTTTTAGCAAAAAGTTTCCAGTCAATGTGGCGAGTACTTTCGCCGGAATTATACAGCCTATGTTCAGCAAATTCAACCGAAAATCCATGATACGGGCTTTTATGTAAACCGGTAATAAAACCTTCAACCACCTGTTTAGCAAGCAGTTCAAGGTTTTGAAATTCTTTGTATTGTTGTACTTCTTCTAAATTTTTCAAAATTATAAATTTTAGTTCTTACAAATATTTTTCCAATGTTTGCACAAGAACTTTTTTAGGAACAGCTCCTACAACCTTATCAACCAATTCGCCACCTTTAATAAAAAGGACAGTAGGAATATTCATAACAGCATATTTAGAAGGAATATCAGGATTACTATCCACATCAACACTACCAATGAGTGCTTTCCCGTCAAATTCTTCGGCCATAGCTTCAATATGAGGTTCAATCATACGGCAAGGACCACACCATTCGGCCCATAAATCAAGAACAACGGTTTTATCAGATTTTAAAACTAATTCTTCAAAATTTGCATCAGTAATTACAGTTGGTGCCATTATTTTTAAGTTTAAAAGTTAAGATTTACCTGCAAAGTAAAAAAAAAATAGTTAATTTTAGGACAATTTTTGGAAAGAAGTTTTTGATTTGTTAACTTTACGCACTTTTGATAACGAAAAATCCCACGAACGAAAATGAGTCAACTAATAATTACAACCGATGTATCCTCAATCAGACCGGTTTTTACCGAAGGAACAGCCGAAAACATAAGAAGATATAATCAGCTCAAAAAATTATTTGAGAACAGCAAAGAATATAAAGTATTTGCTGAACCAATACCTGCAGGAGGTGATAAGGTTGCTTGGCATACCGAATACGAAGGTAAAATTATCCCTTTTAGAAAATTAGACGAAGAAGACCAAGAAACAGCAAAAGGTTTATTAAAAAGCGAAGTTAATAAACTGTACAAAACAATAATTTCTATTATTGATGAAGATAAAAACAGAAAAAAACTTTTTGACCTAATAGACTCGTGCATCGAAATACCCGATTTTGACGATATTTACATTGTGCAAAACGCCAGCGGGCAAAAAAACTTTTGCATTGTTAGATGGGGATTTATTAACGAAGATTTTAATTCAGCCAAAAATCTTATTGCTAATTTGATTCCTTTAAAAGTTGCTACTATTTCATTTAGAGCAATAAAAGGAAATAACAAAATTGCAGTTAACGAAAAAATATTTTTTACTTACGACGGCAAAACTCAAGAACTAACCACCGACGACAAAGGACGCATACATTTAGTTGATGTTAAGCTACTTACAACAATATCAGCTTATCAATTAGACAAAAATGAAGCAAAACTTTTTGAACAGCAGTATGTTATAGAAAATGACTTTGAGCACACTTTTTTCATTGGAAATCAATCTCGTCCAAAACAAAGCGTGTCTATACAAACCATGGACGATAACGACAATATTCTGCCCAATATCACACTGAAAATTCAGTACGACGATGTTGAATTTGTTACAGATTCTAACCTGCAAGGAATAATTGAACTCGGGGATCTTTTTACAGAAACAAAAGTAATCTGCACACAATTAAAAAACGAAGAAATAATAAAAAACTTATCGTTTGAAGTACTACAAGGCAAAAGCATATATTTTGTTAACATAGTGAAACAAAAAAGCAAAGGAACAGTAAAAATTAGAGTAATTGACGAAGAATACGCCTCCATTCCTTTTGCCGAAGTTCAAGTTAAATTTCAGGACGGAACAGAAAAATATTTTAATGCCGACGAAAACGGTGAATTTAGCATTGATGATATGCCATTTAAAGAAGACGTTATTTTTAGACAAATAATAAACGGACTTCCTCAATTCCAGCAAATTATCCGCTTTTCCGACGAACAAAGAACATTTGAATTTAAAGGGAAAAAAATAAAAACACCTTTAGATTACACAAAACTTTATGTTACTATTCTTAACCAAAATGAAGAACCAATACCAAATTTAAAAGTTCAAATAGAAAACGGAGTTAAAGGATATAATCAATTTACTGACAGTAACGGCGTTGCAATTTTTGACAAAATGGATTGTTCAAAAAAAATTACTGCTATTGTTGAAAATAAAGGAAAGAAAAAAACAGAAGAGATTAAATGTCAAGGTCAAGAAACAAAACACACCATAAAACTTGGAAGAAAAATTGGTTTATGGTGGTTATGGCTACTTTTAGCTTTGATAATCATTGCTCTTGGAATTATTTTTATTCCTAAAATTAATTTTAATAAAGCACCAATTACAATCGACAGCACAACTACCGTTATCGACACCACACAAATAATTCCTGCTGAGCAAAAAGGAATGAAATTTACTGTTGTTAATCAAAATAACGAACCACTTAGTAATGCAAAAATAGTAATCACTTTAGGAGATTCTACTATTACAAAACAAGCAAACTCAAAAGGTGAGATTCTTTTTGAAACCTTAACAGATACAACCTTAACAGCAACCGCAAATATTTCAGCACCGGGATATACAAACCAATTGTTAACCTTTAGAGTTACTAAAAACAAAACTATTCGTTTGAGCAATGAATCGGTTGAAATATCTGAAATTGCACTTCCATGCGGCACGCAAATTGAATCGCAAGGATATCATTCTACAATAAAAACCTTTAACATGAAACAAACAAGCGGACGTTTTAAACTGATGTTTAACATGTTTGATATTGCAGATAAATTAATAATTTATAAAGGCCCTGCCGGAAACATTTCTAATGATAAAATAATTTGGCAAACAAATAATTACGTCAGACAATTACACAATGAATATATTGATTTTGAAAGCAACGACAGTTTAATAACTGTTGAAATTAAAGGAGGCGACACAACAAAAACTGCATGGTACTTTAAAGTTTATTGCCCTCAATAACTTCAAATAGTATTTTACGTGTAAAATATTTAAATACAAAATAAGTTGATTTACAGGCATCTATCTTTATCAACTTATTTTTTTTATTTTATAACACATAGTTGCTTTGTTTCAAAAAAAAAAATACAATGTTTTGCTTATACCTACAAAAACATAATATTAAACCGTGGAAAGTTTTAAACCTCTTTTAGAATATAAAAAAGCTTTTAAGGGAGATAAATTTTACAAATTAGACATATCCCTAAATGCACGAAAATTAGTTATACCTGACATTCACGGCTGTAATGACACATTTATTGAACTTTTAAACAAAATTAAATTAGAAAGAACCAACTATCTTTTTCTTTTAGGAGACTATATTGACAGAGGAGAAAAAAGCAAAGAAGTAATTGACACCATAATTTCACTCATAAAAAACAATTACAAAATTTTCCCTTTACGCGGAAATCACGAACAAATAATATTAGAGAAACATAATAAAAATTACACCGAAGAAGAATTAAAATTCTCAAGATCATTAAAAAGAAAAAATAAATTTGTTGAAAAAAATAAAATCAAAAAACAATACTTAAGCTTTTTTTCAAATTTGCCTTATTATTACGAACTAAATACTCATTTTTTAGTTCATGCTGGATTTAACTTTTCTGAAACAAATTTTCTTTCAGATTATAACAGCATGCTTTGGATAAACGAAATTAAAGAAAAAGATATTAATAAAAAAATGATTATCGGACATAAACCTACAAGTTTATCACAAATACAGATGGAAATAAAAAACAAAAACAAAATAATTCATTTAGACAATGGTTGTGTTTTTAAAAGTAATACAAATTTTGGAAACTTACTTTGCCTTGAATTAGACACTAACGAATTATTCATTCAAAAAAATATTGAAAGAAATCACACATAAATAAAAGATATTTTTTATTTTTAGTTAAAAAATTAAAATATACTTATAACTTTTAACAACTGACTTATAATAACAATAAACAAAAAAATTATAAAATTATGGCAATAATCAGAAAACTAAAAGGAACAACCCCCAAAATAGCAGACGACGTTTTTTTAGCAGAAAACTGTGCAATAATAGGCGACGTAGAAATAGAAACAGGCTCAAACATTTGGTACAATGCAGTAATTAGAGGTGATGTAAATTACATAAAAATAGGCAAAGATGTAAACATACAAGATAATGTAGTTGTACACTGCACATATCAAAAATTTGCAACTAACATCAAAGATCGAGTTTCAATCGGACATAGTGCCGTTATCCATGGTTGCACAATAAACGAAGACGTTTTAATAGGCATGGGAGCGATAATAATGGACAATGTTGAAATAGGTTCAAATTCTGTAATAGCAGCCGGGAGCGTTGTTGTTCCAAATACCATAGTTGAATCGAATAGTGTTTATGCCGGTACACCTGCAAAAAAAGTAAAAACTACCGATAATAAACTCTCTGAACTAATAAAAAGCACAACAGTTAACTATAAAAAATATGTTTCGTGGTATGTTGATGAAGAATAAAAATTACTCTTTAAAATAGCCATTCACAAAATCTACAATTTCTTGAGTTGAATTTGCTATGCCGTAAGGATTAAATTTTTTAAGAGCCTTTTCAGAATTAAAGCCCCAAGTAACGGCAACAGATTTTATTTTTGCTTTATTTGATGCTTCAATATCTCTGGTTTCGTCTCCAACATATATAATTTGATGATTTTTAATTTTATGTGATTTGATGATTTTTTTCAAGGAAATATGTTTTCCAAAAACTTGAAATTCACTTCTTACATCAGAAATATATTGTTTTAAATTGTGTTTTAACAAAAAATGTTCTACGTTTTCAGTAGTATTTGAAGTTAAAATTCCAATATAATATGTATCCGAAAATTCTTTTAACATTTCAGGAGCACCCCCAACAGGTTGAAGTTGTTCTATTCGTTTATTCATTTCAATTTTAAAAATTGGTGCTAAAATGGGTATTTTGATTAAAGGCACCTTAAACTCCTTAATCATTTCTTGCGAACTTAAAGATTTATAATACTCAATTTTAGACATATCAACAGTCTTAAAATTGTATTTAGGAGCTAAATAGTTAACTATTTCAATGCCTAATTTAAAACTATCGGCAATAGTTCCATCAAAATCGAAATAAACGTAGTTCATTTTTTTTAATTAAGTTTGCAAAGAAAAAATTTTTTATCAACATTTAAAATTACTTTTTGTCAAAAAATAAAAATATGGCTTTCAAATATATAAAATCAATTCTATTTTCAGTTTCGATATTGATAGTATTTAACGGTTGTTTTAAACAAAGAGCATTAAACGAACTCGAAACACAACAAATAATGTCGTATATTTACAATTTAGGTTTAGATTTTGACACCCTTTCATCTGGAGTTTTGTTTCATAAAACATATTTGGGTGAAGGAAATAAATTCACTAAAAATCAAAGAGTTACAGTAATTTATGACGGATATAATTTAGACGAAGAAAGATATTTTACACAAAATGACACTTTTTCATTCATTGTGGGCAACAAACAAATTCTTCCGGGCTGGAATGATGTAGCTGAACAATTAGCAAACGGAGGTGCCGGAATAGTAATTTTTCCTTACAATAAAGCTTTTGACGTTTACCAAACTCCCGACATTCCTGCATATTCAACATTAATTTACTCTTTTCATTTATTAACAGAAAACTACCGCATACAACAAAACACATCGTTTTGGCAATATGTTGAAGCTTATGATTCTATATTAACTTTTTATGACGATAGCTTATGTTATGTTAAATATTTTGACGGATTAGGAAATTTAATTTCATCTAATAATTTATCAATTGATTATTCTTTGTACACAATAAACGATTCCTTAATCACAAATGCAGATTCATTTTACGTTGATTTTTCAAATCCTAACATTGCTACTGGATTATTAGAAGCACTTTCTGAAATGTACGAAGGTGAAATGGGTAAAATTATGATACCTCCATCACTTTCATATATTGGGGATAATATTTACAATTTAAAACCATACACAGCTCTGTATGCAGTGGCAAGAATTATTTCGCCCGAAAAAGACGTAAATCAAACAAGCAAAATAAACAAATACCTGTTTTTAAACAAAATTACGCCTGATTCCATTCTTCCATCAAACATTTATTATTTTGTTGACAAAGAAGCACCGGACACCGCAATTAGTCCTGTTGATGGAGATATAATTATTTACTCGGATTCTTTATTTTTAATTAATCACAATTACGCAATATCCGGGTGCAATGAATGTACCGCAACATTAAACAGTTTAAACTTTTTTTCGGGGAAATTATTAGCCATTAAAGCAATGAAAAAAGGAGAAGAGGCAACATTTATTATTCCTTACCAAAAAGCATACGGAAGTATAGGGCAAGGAATAATTCCACCTTATGCAACTCTAGTTTATAAAATAAAACTAACTGATATTCAGTAAATTAAATCAAGTTTATTTAATGTTTAATTGAATGATTATAAGATTGAAAATTATATTTTCCGGCAAATGGACATTCACTACAAGAGCCAGTGGCACACCCTTTACAGGGTGAATTTTTACTTATTTTATTAGCATTACGGAAAAACTTAATAGTTTTATAAATCACATAACCAAATGCAAATGCGATAATTATATATGTTAATATTTCTTGAAACATAATTTATATTTTAAAAAGGTTTCAGGTTGTGGGTAACTAACTACTGTACAACTCGACAAACTCAAAAACTCAAAAACTGGTTAACTCACCACCAAATTACCTATTTGATAAATTGCAAAAGCAAGTACCCACGCAATAGCAGTAGTATATACTACCATAAAGGCTGCCCATTTCCAACTTCCGCTTTCTTTTCTTACAGCAGCAATTGTAGCAATACACGGAAAATAAATGAGAACAAACGCCAAAAAAGACAAAGCCGTTATTGGCGTAAAAATCTTCTTTCCTTTAAGCTTTCCGGTCTCATAAGTTGCCTTTTTTAAGGCATCTGAAAGATTGTCATCACCATCAGTTTGAAAAAGAACACCAAGCGTGCTTACAACTATTTCTTTTGCCGTAACGCCGCTAATAACACCAACAGTCATTTTCCAATCAAAGCCTAAAGGACGCATAATAGGCTCAAAAAAATGGCCAATCATACCAATAAAAGATTTTGCCTGATGCTCGGCAATAAATTTTTTTTGCAAATTTTTTATCTGATTATCTAAATTCGTTTTACTGGTATCTTTTTGATTTTCAGATAAAAACCCAATGTTATGATAATACTCATTCTGCAAATTTTCAATTTTTAACTGGTATTGATATTTTATTTTATTATGTTGCGGAAAATATCCCAAAGCCCAAATAATAATACTGGCAATAAGAATAATACCCCCCATTTTCTTTAAATAAGACTGACCTTTATGCCACACATGTTTAAAAATAACTTTAATAGTTGGCATTCGGTACGGCGGTAATTCCATAACAAAAGGCGCTTCTTTTGATTTAAAAATTGTTTTTTTAAACAAAACAGCTACCAAAACAGCCATTAAAATTCCGGTTAAATATATACCAAACAAAACTGTTCCGGCATTTTTCGGAAAAACAGTTCCAACAATAAGCAAATAAATAGGCAAACGAGCACTGCACGACATAAACGGATTAATTAACATTGTTAATAATCTATCGCCACGATTTTCGATTGTTCTGGTTGACATAATTGCCGGCACATTGCAGCCAAACCCCATCAATAAAGGGATAAAAGATTTTCCGTGAAGTCCAATTTTGTGCATCAATTTATCCATAATAAAAGCTACACGCCCCATGTATCCGGTATCTTCCATCAATGAAATAAAAAGAAAAAGGATAAGAATATTAGGCAAAAACACTATAACACTACCAACTCCTTGAATAATTCCGTCAACAATCAGATCTTTGAGCATACCTTCGGGCATAAATTTTTGCAGTAACCCTGAAGTATATTGAACTATCCAGTCAATCCATTGCATTGGATATTCACCTAATTTAAAGGTAGATATAAACATCAAATACAAAAAAAGAAAAAAAATCGGGAAGCCCCAAAATTTATGCGTAATAAGAACATCAATAGCTTTAGTTGTTTTAAATCTGTCAATCGTTCCATCTTTATACGTTTCGTGCAAAGCACCGGCAATAAAACCATACCTGGCATCAGTTATAAGAGTTTCGCTATCATCTCTTAAATGAATTTTGAGCTTCTGAGTTTGTTTATTTGTTTCATTTTTAATTCCATTAATATTTCTACATTTTGAAACAATATCAAAAACATCTGTATCATTTTCAAGCAGTTTTATAGCCAAAAATCTTGTAGAAATTTTATCAGAAAGCCATTGATTTTCACGTATTTTTATCTTTTTTTGTATAGATTTTATTGAATTTTCAATTTCCTTACCATAATTTATGTGAATATGCCTTTGGCAAGTAGCTTCATCTTCATAAACTTTAGCAATTTTATCAAACAATTCTTCAATTCCTCTACCCTTAGCTGCAACGGTTGGAATTATAGGGATTCCGAGCAAAGTTGAGAGCATTTGAATGTCAAGTTCAGCTTTTTTCTTTTCAAGTTCATCAAACATGTTTAAAGCAATTACAACTTTAATGTCCATATCAATTAACTGAGAAGAAAGATATAAATTACGTTCAAGGTTAGAAGCATCAACCACATTTACAACAACATCGGGCATTTCGTTAATAATATGCTTACGCACAAAAAGTTCTTCGGGCGAAAAAGCACTAATTGAATAAGTTCCTGGTAAATCAGTAATATAAAATTTATATCCGTTTTGCTTTAATTTGCCAATTTTAGCATCAATAGTAACACCGCTGTAATTCCCAACATGTTCGTCGGTTCCGGCAGCATAATTAAAGAGTGTTGTTTTTCCGCAATTTGGATTTCCGACCAATGCTACATTTATTTCCTTACCTCTTTCAATTGCCTGCTGTTTCCAAACCTCCTCGGTTATTGTAAACGAACCATTTGAAGGCAACGATATTTCTTTTTTCAGATCATTAAAAAGTAAAATTTCAACAAGATTTGCTTCACTTTTTCGCAGTGAAACCTCATAATCCATAATATTATATTCAATAGGATCTTTCAGAGGAGCGTATTTTGTAACGCTAACTTCTTTTCCTCTAACAAACCCCATCTCTATAAGTCTTTTTCGAAAAGCTCCGCGACCTATTACTTTTGTAATAATTCCTTTTTCTCCTTCTTTTAATTCTGATAGTCGCATAAAATAATTGAAAATTACTAATATTTTAGAAGCTGAAATTTCATTTAATTCTTAATAACTTTTAATATTTAAACAATTTCAGCTTCTTTGCAAAAATGTATATAAAAATATTTATATACAATACCTACAAATAGGTATATGAAGTTAATTTACAGAAATTATATTTTCACAAAAACATTAAATAAACCTGCCAAGTTTAAATCCAAATGTAAAAGTTCGGGGCAATAAAGGTCCATAAATGTAGCCGGCATCTCTGTTTATTCCAATGTCAAAATCATTTTGATAGCTGTTAAAAATATTTTTCACTCCTGCATTAAACTGAATTTTAAACTGGTTAGTAATTTTAAAAGATTGAGAAAAATTAAAACCAAACTCGAAAAAGTCATCGGTTTTCACCAATTCATCTGTTTCAATTAAATTGCCGTTATTATCAAATCCTCCGGCAAAGTGAGGAACAAGCATTGAACCGGTGTAATTATTTAATAAAGATATACTTGTATTTTCAAAGGGATTAAAATAAATAACAGCATAACC
>JAFGUD010000219.1 GCA_016938685.1 Bacteroidales bacterium
ACCCTAAAAGGCTAAAAAATATAAATCATTTCAAGGAACTATTATATTTCGGCACTATTGCCGCTTAAATTTTTAACGAACTATTGAGTTTAAGATTGTATCTTAAATGCTAAATATCAGCAAGTTTTTAACTTGCTTTTTGTATTTGTAAGTTACAAACTTACTATAATTTTTGATTTAAGTTGCAAACTTAAACCAAATTATTATTTTTTTTAATCTTCGTTTAAGATTACATCTTAAATGAACTTGCCTTTCGAATTAGTAAGTTAAAACTTACTCGTATTTCTTGATTTAAGTTGTAAACTTAAACCAAATTTGGCTTTTTCAGCGTGTTTTTCGCCTGTAAATATTTTAAATCAGGTAAAAAATACCTGATTTAGGCATTGTATGTCTTAATATCGAACTCAGGTTAAGTAGGATTTTTTTGAATATCATAAACAACTGTACCAATAAAATTTAGTAAAGAAATTGCCTTGTAACTATTTTTTTCATTTACATAATTTAAAAGTCTTCCGTGTAAGATTAAGTTCCTATTTAATACTTTGGGATAATCAATAGCTTCATCAAAATTAGCTGCAATGTTTTTATTTTCTCTTAATGGTTCTAAAATACTTATTCGCAAATCTTTAATCTTTTCTTCTTTAAGTGTAATCCAATTTTTTGCCGTGTTTTCTTTTTTTCCTCTTCCTTTGCTAAAAAGATCTTTTTCAGTAATTTCAAAAAAAAGTCCTTCTATTTGTGTTAAAAAAAAACCGGTATTGACAATTCATAGTTCCTTTTTTTATGGGCAGAAAAAGCCTTCTTTAATATTGTATACCTTTCAGGTAATCTTTTTTTAAAAAGAAGTATAATATCTTTTAACTTTTTCTTGTAGAATCTAATCATATATTCGTCAAGTTTTTCTGAATTAGTATGAATTTGATGAGAACACATATGTGCTAGATCATTTACAGCTAATTCATAATCAAGGTACCATCCTTCATCTGATAAAATCACACTAAAAAGTTTATATTGTAATTTAATTTTTGATAAAAAATCTAATGAATTGTTTGCAAGTAATTTGTCTATTTCTTCAAAAATTTCAGGTCTAATGCTCATAGTTTTGTTATATGGTATTTATTTAAATCATCTCTTCAACCTCTTCATCACAAACCCACATCTATTTGGAATATAAAGCTGTAAGTAATTTTTGCCATCAATTTCCTGAGTTTCGTAGGTTAGTTTTTCATCTAATCGGTTGTAACCAAGGAATTTTTTATTATCAGAGCTGAAAATGATTTTGTATTTGCCTTTATCAATCTGAAAACCATATCCTTCGAATGATTGCGTAGGATTGAGATTAAACACAAATAATAAATCGGCGCGTTTGAAAATCAGAACCTGATCGCTTGTGTGTTGAACAATTGCAAAAGGTTTTTTAGATGATAAAATTTCATGTTTTTTAGTCAGTTTTATCATTTGTTTGTCAAATTCGCCTAGAAAATGGTAGGCGAGAAGTTTGTTTTTGTACAAACTCCACTGTCTTCTGGCATAATTATAAGCCCAGCCGTTTCCTTCTCGTGGAAAGTCAATCCATTCGGGATGAGCAAATTCATTTCCCATAAAATTCAGGTATCCGTCTCCGGCAGTGACAATTGTAAGTAATCTAATAATTTTATGCAAAGCAACAGCCCTTTCTACTTTTATTGACATATTATCAATTTTCATGTGGTAGTATATATCGCTGTTTGCCAGTCGCATAATGATTGTTTTGTCACCAACTAATGCCTGATCGTGTGATTCGGCGTAGGAAATAA
The DNA here is from genome assembly GCA_016938685.1 of Bacteroidales bacterium. Taxonomy (GTDB): domain Bacteria; phylum Bacteroidota; class Bacteroidia; order Bacteroidales; family JAFGUD01; genus JAFGUD01. The sequence continues at coordinate 1,797 of JAFGUD010000219.1, forward strand.
CTTTTTCGTCGTTTCGTTTGTTTGTAAGTTGGTAAAAAATATCGCCAACAATCCATTGTTCGTCTTTAAATTCTTTGATAAGTTTAATCCAAAAATCCGGTACGCCCATTGCCAAACGGTAATCAAAACCGTAACCGCCTTCTTCGATTGGAGTAGCAGTTCCGGGCATTCCGCTCATTTCTTCGGCTATAACAATTGCGTGGGGTTTTATGTCGTGAATAAGTTTGTTTGCAAGCATCAAGTAGGTTGCAGCGTCTTCGTCTTGGTTATCATTAAAATACTGATCATAAGATACAAAGTCGGTTTCTAAACCATGATTTAGATACAACATACTTGTAACACCATCGAATCTGAAACCGTCAAAATTGTATTCTTCTAACCAAAATTTGCAGTTTGAAAGCAAAAAGTGCAAAACTTCGTCATTACCATAATTAAAACAGCGTGAATCCCAAGCTGGATGGAGTCCTCGTGTTCCTTCATGAAAATATTGATATTCAGTTCCGTCATATTTGCTAAGACCTTCATTTTCATTTCTAACAGCGTGAGAATGAACCAAGTCCATAATTACCATCAAACCTTTTTCGTGTGCTTCGTCTATAAGTTGTTTTAAATCTTCGGGAGTTCCAAAACGTGATGAAACCGCAAAAAAACTTGATACATGATATCCGAACGAGCCGTAATAAGGATGTTCCTGAATTGCCATTAGTTGCAAGACATTGTAACCTGATTTTACGACATGCGGTAAAACATTTTTGCGGAATTCCTGAAATGTTGAAACTTTTCCTTCCTCTGATGACATTCCTATGTGAGCTTCGTAAACCAAAACAGAGTCGAGTTTTTCGGGAGCTTTATGTTGAAATTTATATTTTTCAGAGGGATTCCAGACTTGTGCCGAAAATATTTTGGTGTTATCGTCCTGAATTACTCTTTTGGCATAAGCCGGAACTCTTTCTCCTTCTCCGCCTTGCCATTTTACGAGTAATTTGTACAAATCGCCGTGTTTTAGCGCATTTTGGGGTAACTCCAAGAGGAAAATACCATTTCCTTCGTTATTCAGTTTAAATTTTTCGTCTATTTTCCATTCTGTGAAATCGCCTGTTAAATATACTTCAGTAGCATTTGGAAGCCGGTCCCGATAAATCCAACCTTTGGCTGTTTTTATCAATCCAAAGAATAAATGAGCGTTAGAAAAATCGTTTAAACTTTTCTTGCCGGAAATTTCAGCATTTTTTTTGTTGAAATTAGCAATTCTTTGTGAAATTTTTTCCTCGAATGGCTCTAAATATGGGTCATTTACAATTAGTTGTATGTTATTCATGGAGATTTGTTGAAAGTTTGATTGTTAAACAAACATATTATTTGAATATTTAGCTTGATGCAAATTTAATTTTTTTTTAGCCAATTTTAAAAAATAGATTTAATCTTCCGAATTTTAATTATTATAGGTAAAATCACTTTGTGAAATTAAGATAATTCGCAATTTGCAACAAAAAAAGTTTAAAATTATTCTTCAGATTTTGATTAGAACTTCATTTTCATTATGGCTGTTTTTCGGATTATTGAGGAGTGATATTTTATTTTTATTAAAACAATCCTTTAAAAAGACAATAAATATACCTATTGAGTTGCACCGATAATATCAGAAAAAAATATATTGAAAAAAATCAAAAAAAAGTGTAAAAAAGTTGACTTTTGTGTCTGATTTTTACGTATATTTAAAAAAGAATAACATATAAATCGGGAGGAACAAAAATGGCTAAAAAAATAACACAAAAATCGCCCTGTACTTTAAGTGAGCATGTAAAATATGTACTTGAAGGCAAACGGAGATTCGAGAATATTTTCCGATCGATGGTGAGAATGATTCTCGATGACCCGAAATTAGTAGAAAAAACAGTTGTAAATGGTAAAACTCTCTATGATTACCGTGTTCTGAGAGAAGGCAAAAAGCACATTATCGGAATGTACGAAGAAATTAACAGCTTTGTGTCTTTTGTGAAAGATGCTGCTGAAGGAGGATCATCCAGAGAAATGGCTTTTGTTTTAATTGGCGAGCCCGGAAATGGGAAGACTTATTTTGTTGATTATATAAGTTCACTTTATCGAAGTTTTATTGCAATACCCGAAAATAATAGATTTACTTTTCGTTTTAAAAATCTCGACAAGTTAGGTGGATATGGAAAAATTAATACAATAGAATCGCAAACATACGAAGACCCGATGATTCTTGCAATGAATATTTACGATGATGAACTTTCAAATCGTGAATTTCTGAAAAATAAAGGAGCAACAAAAGTTCAAATTGAGACTTTTTACGACGATTACAGACCTTTGGGAGCAGATACTTATTTTATTTGGAATCAAATAAAAGAATTTTTAAATGAAGATATTGACAAAATAGATGATTTTGTGGAAATTATTAAAGTTCCTATTAGTGAATCGCGTGGAGTGTTGACCGGAAAATATGCAGCAAAAGATAAAATAACTTCTTCGGCAGTTGATTTATTGGGCGATGAATCAATTACCAGACTTCTACATATTACAGATCCCAGCAATCCTTACCGATTTGATTTACGACGTGGTGCTTTAGCAAGAGTTGCAGGTGGCGGAATTCATTTTGCCGATGAAGTTTTCAAAAATAAACGCGACCTCGTACAAGTGTATCTTGGTGTAATTCAGAACCGTACAATAGAAATAGAAGGATTCAAATGGCCTCTTGATACTCTGATTATTGCAACAAGTAATAATGCTGAATTTGCGCGTTTTCTCGAAGAAAAAGAGCAAGCTCCAATAGTTGATCGTTGCAGACTGGTTTATATGTCTCATAATACAAATTACAAACTTCAACAACAGCTTACGGCTTATTCAATTGGTAATAAACATAAAACTACATATTCAGGGGAAGATTTACATATCGATCCAAATTTGAACTATGCTGTTTCGGTAGCTTTTACAATTTCCAGAATGCCACGTAGCGAAAAATTAACCCCGGTAGAAATGATGAAACTAGCAGCAGGAGATGTTGCCGGAGAAAAAAGCATTCAAACGCTCAATGAAGTAATAAATAAACTGAACACAGAACCTGATATTACAAAACGGTTCGGTCAAAAAGGACTTGGACATAGAAATCTTGGGCGTGCAATTCAAATTTTGCTGGAAAAATCTGAAACACAGGAAGGGAAATGTATGTACGCCGGTGATGTTTTTGATGCTATCGAAAATGTGATAATTGATTATGTTCAAGACCCAAACGACCGAACAAAATTCCTCGAAGACCTTAAAATTGCAAAATCTTTGTACAGAAAAAATATAATGACTTCGATTTTCAACGCTTATATGGACGAACCAAATGCAATAGAAAAAGATGTGCTGAATTATGTTAATATGGTTATTGGAATGGACGCAAAAAATCTTGGAAGCGATAAAATTTGGACTTATAAAGATCCACAAACCGGAAAAATTGTTTCTGTTAAAATTGATGATACTTTTATTAACAGCGTTGAAGAACGTTTAGGTTTAAAAACTAATGAACAAAAACAAAGTTACAGAACAACAATTGCAAAAATTTACGGACAAAAACTTATTCAAGACCCGAATTATAATTTTATGGACAACAATGATTTGGTGAAAGCTGTAACAGATGTGCGTTTAAAATCGGATATTGCCGGCGCCGGAAGTCTTGTTGGAGCATTAGCAAACCGAACAAACGAAGAAAACCAAATGTTATACAACCGTATGATTACTACAATGACCAAAAAACTTGGCTATTGTACAACTTGTTCTCAAAAAACAATAGAATATTTCTGCACTATGGATGATGCGGACTAACTTACAATTCACAATTAACAAAGCAAATTATTTACATATTCTCTGATTGATAGATTTACAAATTGACAGAAAAATGGACGAACTAGAAAACATAAAAAAACATGACTTTGAAGGCGAACGAAATGAAAAACGCTCTTTGAAAGTTAGTTTTGATAGTTTATATTCATTTAATGATTTCTCGTTTTTTCTTCAATTCAACCCATTTAATATTGAAATTTTTACCGCTTCTTTAAAAACACTTGATGAACTTATCGAAAAAGATAAACAAAGAGAAAAAGACGGTTTCCCTAAGCGAATTAGAATAGGCAAAATTGTAAAACCTTTGCCCGGAAATAAAACAAAAGTTGTTGTTGTTCCATCTACAACTGAACCCAAATTTTATCACGATGATTCAATAACCGAAGATGAAGAAGAATCAACAGGCGGGTCTGGCAAAGGAGAAGAAGGAGAAGTTATTGGTAAGCAAAAAGCAGATCCTCATCAAGGTGAAGGTTCGGGCGAAGGAGCAGGGCAGGGCGATAGTGAAGAGCATGATGTTACAGCCGACGCCGAAGAACTTGGTAAAATTTTAACACAGGAATTTCAACTTCCAAATTTGAAGAATAAAGGGAATAAGCGTTCTCTGACAAAATATACTTATACTTTAACTGATCGCAATCGGGAATTTGGGCAACTTCTGGACAAAAAAGAGACACTTAGGAGTATTGTTAAAACCAATATTATGCTTGGTAACATTAATCCTGATGAACTTTTTGACCCTTCGAGCTTGATTATAAATCCGAAAGACAAAATTTACAGAATTATGTCCAAGGAAAAAGACTTTGAAGCTCAGGCTGTTGTGTTTTTTATGCGGGATTATTCAGGTTCAATGTCCGGGAAGCCGGCAGAAGTTGTTGTTTCTCAGCATCTTATGGTTTACAGCTGGTTGATGTATCAGTATCAGGGAAATGTTGAAACAAGATTTATTGTTCATGATACTGAGGCTAAACAAGTTCCTGATTTTTACACGTATTACAGGTATCAGGTTGCCGGTGGAACTTATGTTTTCCCTGCTTTTGAATTGTTGAATAAAATTATTGAAGATGAACAATTAAGTAAAGATTATAACATTTATATCTTTTATGGAACAGACGGAGATGACTGGGAAAATGACGGGAAAAAAATGCTCGACGAATTAAAAAAAGCCGTTTCGGTTGCTAGCAGGTGCGGAATTACAATTGCAAAAAATGCTTGGGCAAAAAATAGTAAAACAACTGTTGAAAAATACCTTGAAAGTTCAGGTTTATTAACTGAAAAGAAAGATTACTTGCGAATAGATGCACTAGAAGCAGAAACAGCATCAGATGAAGATATTGTGAAATCTATTAAAAAACTAATAAGCTAAGAACTAAGAACTATGAATTAAGAATTAAGAACTATGAATTAAGACCTAAACTAAGAATTAAGACCTATGAACGATAAATTATTAACTATTAATTATTGTAGATGAAATTAATTGATCAACATACTAAAAAAATCATGGAGGAATGTAAAATTCGGGCAAGAGAAGCGGGATTACATTTCGACAATGAAACGCTTGAATATATCGTAACAAATCGCGATATGATTGAGCTTTCGCCAAAAGGCATGATTCCAACAATGTATGATTATTGGTTAAATGATGTTGAAGTTCATAAAAAGAAAGAAATTTATAATCTGTATCCGTCTAATCCTTATGAAACTGTTATAAATACTCGTCCGGCTATCTCTTTTTATAATGATAATAATCCGGATTGGTTAAATATAATGATTTTTTATCATGTTTTAGCTCATATAGATTTTTTTCAAAATAATATATTTTTTAAAGAAACATGGAATTACGATTTTGCCGGTAAAGCACTTGCAGATAAACGACTTATTAATAATCTCAGAAGTGAACATGGTCGTTGGGTGGATTATGTAATTGAATTTGCTCGAAGTATAAACAATTTAACAGGATATCATAAAATTATATCTTTATATCGGAATGAGAACAAAAATGGAATGAGCAAAATTGTCGATTATTATTTTAATGTTTTCTTGCAGGAAATTAGAAAAAAACATTCAAATTTTATTGTAAGTGAGACAAAAAAATATAATGAATTTTTGTTGCAAAACCCACAAATCGGCGAAACTTTTTTTATCGCTGAGGTTAAAAAAAATTATCCTGAATTTGATGCAAAATTCAAAAAATACACTGAAATTCAAGCTAAAACAAAAGATTATGTCGATATAATAGATTATATTTCAGATAAATCGGAATTTCTAAACAAAGATGAAAATCAATGGATGAAGCAGGTTATTGACGTAGTTCGGGAAACTGCTATATATTTTGAACCTCAAATAAGAACTAAAACGTTAAATGAAGGTTGGGCAAGTTTTTGGCATGAAAGACTTTACATGGCCGACAAAAGAATAGAAGGACACGAAAGTGAATTTGCCAAAATTAACGCGGGAGTAACTTCAATTAACAGAATTGGATTAAACCCTTATGCTATTGGAATGAGATTGCTTAAATTTATTGAAAATCACGGAAATCTGGGTAAGTTTGAATATGATTTTCAGAAAATTACAAATATTGAACACAGAAAAAATTATGATAAAAAGATAAATTCCGGATTGTCTGCAATTTTTGATGTTCGCAGAAATTTTAACGATTTTACATTTGTTAATACATTTGTAAATCAAGACTTTGTAGAAGAGTACAATTTATTTGTAGTAGGTAAAAGGCTAAATGAAAAAACAGGAATTATTGAATATTACATAAAAAGCAGAAAAGCAAATGACTACAAACAAATGTTGATAGAAAATCAATATCATCCGCCAATGATTTCTGTAAACACAGAAAAAACTAGTGATAAAAATTTATACCTTATTCATCATTTTGAAGGAAAACAACTTTATAAAGATTTTGTGCCCGAAACAATGATTGGTATTGAGTTTCTTTGGGGAAATCAAATTCAATTGGAAACAACAGAAATTGTTAAACAACAAAAAGCAAATAACGAAACTAAGCTTGTTGAAAGAAAAGTGATTTACACATGTAAAGATAAAAAAGTTAGTAAAGTACAACTAGAAAGTTAATAATTAATAGTTAATAATTAATTATTATTCATTAACCATTAACTAAATAAAGATGGCTTTAAGAAACAAAAAACGGTTTGAGCAATTATTTGAGCAGTCGCACTCAACTGAAATGTCTGATTCGATAGAAAAATTGCTGAAAAATTTGCAGGATAATCTTACGGATTATTCGAAAGTTCCGTTTTCGTTCAACGATTTTATTTTTCAGTTAAATCGTCGTCCGGAATTGATTCTTAGAGATGTTTATCAACTTTTTAGCGATGCAGTTCAGCATCATATTAAAATAATTCCGGCTGCAAAAAGGGTCAATAAATTGCAAAAATATGATATGACGGAACTTTTTCAAACCGACACTGAAACGCCTTTTTTTGCTGACCGATTATTTGCCAGAAGATTTATGCAAGTTGCTGAGGCAATGGGCAAAGGAGTACAAACCAACAGAATTTATATTTTTGAGGGTCCTCCCGGAAGCGGGAAAAGTACTTTTTTGAATAATCTTTTGAACAAAATACAGGAATATACTCAAACGCCCGAAGGATTGATGCTTAAAACAGTCTGGCATCTTGATATGGATAAAATTGGTGATAGAAAATCAGATTTTTGGAATAAAGTTGAAGAATTAGCAAAAAGGCATAAAAATATTGAGCTAATAGATTATATTTCAAGTAAAAAAGAAGATAAAACTTCCGAAAAATTTGTTGATATTTCTTGTCCTTATAATGATCATCCAATTTTGCAGATTCCCAAAGAATATCGGCGAAATTTTTTGGCAACAGTTATCGAGGATAAAGAATTTAAACACAAATTATTTAACGAAAATCAGTATTCATGGATTTTCAAAGAGGAAGCTTGTCATATCTGCACCTCAGTATACGATAGTTTGTACGATATACTTAACAGTCCGGTTGAAATTTTACAAATGTTAAATGCAAAAATATTTAATTACAGCCGAAAATTTGGTTATGGTATATCAATTTTTAATCCCGGCGACAACATTTGTAGAAATGAAATTGAAAATCAAAATATGCAAAATATGTTGCATAAGATTTTTAATAATGATAAAATTCAATATGTTTTTTCGCCAATGGCATACACAAATAATGGCGTTTATGCAATAATGGATATGAAAGAGTCTAATATTCAGCGTTTTAAGGATTTGCACAGCATTATTAGCGATGGTGTAAACAAAGTAAATGTTAGAGAAGAAAAGATAAAGTCGGTTTTTTTGGCAATTATTAACCCCGAAGATAGAAAACATTTTTCTCAAATACAGTCATTTAAAGATAGAATTATTACTGTTAGAATTCCTTATGTGTTGGATTATGAAGTAGTAATGAAGATTTTGAAATATAAATTCGGTAAAGTACAGACTCAATTTTTGCCGGAAGTTTTCGAGAGTTTTACAAAAGTGATTGTTGCAACAAGATTGGAAAAGAAAAATGAATTGTTGAAAAAACTATTATCAAATGTGAAAAATTATCCATTTTTAGATGAGGATTTGATTTTGTTGAAAATGGAGCTATATTCAGGCTCAATACCGCAGTGGCTTAGTGATAAAGACAGAAATTCGGTTTCTGAAAAAATGCTTGATATGCTTACATCAGAAGCCAAAAATGAAGGATTTTTTGGTATTTCCGGCAGACAAGAATTAACATTGTTCAATCAATTCTTCTCAAAGTACAGTCAGGATAATCATTTGATTGAGATTCAAGATGTTATAGAGTTTTTTAATGACGAAGCTGCAAAAGAAGAATGGGTGAAAATTCCTGATAAATTTTTAGATTCTTTGCGTAATTTTTATAATTATACTGTATTGCAACAAGTTAAAGAGTGTCTTTATTTTTATAACCGAGAACAAATTGGACGTGATATTTTGAATTATTTGTATGCTATTAATTTCGAAATTGGAAATGAGTTGACATCTCCTTATACAAAAGATAAATTTACCGTTACAGAAGATTTTTTCAAAAATTTTGAGGCTATTTATTTAGGAACAGTTTCAGGAATCAATTCTAGGTTAGAATTTAGAAAAAAGCAGCAAAAAGAATATGTCACTCATACACTTTCGCAAGAAATTAAAGTTTTGGGAGTTGAGATTACAAAAACTACACAGTTTAGAAAATTATTCATTGAATATACTACTAATTTGAAACAAAACGCATTAGCTCCTTATGTCGGCAATGAAAATTTCAGACGTGCACTACTTGAATTTGGAAAAAAAGACTTTGAAAAATACGATAAACGTATGAAATTAGATATCAATCGTTTGATAGTTAATATGAAAAAACGATTTGGTTACAACAAAGTTTCTGCAATTCACACAATTTTGTACATATTGGAAAAGAAGAAGTAAAAAGGAGTGAAAAATTAAGAATGAATATTTGTTAAATTGTTTTAAAACACAACAAATAAACATAAGTTTTAAATAAAGTCAATCAGTTTGGAGCATTTTAACAAAATGAATATCAGCATCGCTGAAATCGATTTTTTTTAGGTTTTGGGCATTTTCCCACGTTATTTTGTCGTGGTCTGAAAGTTCAAAATTACCGCTTATAAATGTCGAAAAATAAACGTACAGATTTATTGAGATTTTGTCTTTTGTATGGGTTTTAGAACCAATGTATTTACCTGTTTTTGTAATAATATTAAATTCTTCTAGTAATTCTCGTTCCAAAGCCATTTCATGCGTTTCTCCTTTCTCTAATTTTCCTCCGGGAAATTCCCACTTGCCACCATTGCTAATATTCTGTTTTCTTCGGGCAATAAGAATTTCATTATTCTCGTTAATTATTACTGCTGCTACAACATCTATTTGGTTCATTTTTTTGCGACAAAAATACTCTTAATTCTTAACTTTTCTTATTAACTTAATATCTTTATTAGTAATGTTGTACATCTTTAAAGTTTTTATTATTTTAGCACAAATTTAATTTGCATAAAATGAGACTCAAAATATTTACAATTATAATTTTCTCCTTTCTTTTGGCTCCTGCTTTTATGTACGGTCAGTCAGAAGATGAAATAATAAGGCAGTTAGAAGCCCAATTGGATAAGAAACCTGATCCGGCAATGGAAGTTGAACTTTGCACAGAATTAGCAACTTTATATCTAAAAAAAGATAAATCAAAAAGTTATGATTATGTGAAAAAAATGGAAAAAACATTAAAAAGAAAAGATGATTTAATAGATTTTCCAACGCAGGCAAATGCTTATCATACAATTGGGATTGTATATGCTGATAAATTAGATTTTAAAAACGCAATAGATGCTTATGAAAAAGAATTAGTTGTTCTCTTAACAATGGAAGATTATAAAGCAGCTTTTGAAGCCAAATTTAATATTGCAGCTCTAGCATTTAAAACAGATCAACTTTCGACGGCAAATGAATATTATGAGCAGTTAAGTAATGAATTGGAGGGTTCAGGAAATGACGACTTGCAAATGCTTACATATCAGGCTCTTTATACCATAAATATCAGACTTAAAAATTCCGAAAAGGCATTGCTTTATTTACAAAAATTTGTTGCAATGAGCGATGATAAATTTTTCGATAAAGCATCAGAAGTTGATGTTTTATCTGAAAATTACAAAGTTGAAAAAAACATCAGAATTAAAACGGAAAAAGATTTAGTTCATACTGAAAATCAGTTAGTCAAGACTGAAAATGTATTATTGGTTACCGATTCAACTTTACAAGAAGTAACAAACGAAAAACTCATGCTCGAAAATGATACTCTGAAAAAATCTATTGAAATTCAGGAGTTGGAGCTTGACAAATTGCGACAAGAAAAAGAAATAGAGGTTCAGGCTTTAATTAATTCAAAAAGGCAACAAACAATTTATATGTTAGCCGGCATTATAGCATTAATACTGATTGGGGTTTTATTGGTTTTCTTTTTATATCGTAGAATTAAGAAACAAAATGGAGTTTTAAAATCACAAAAAATCGAAATTGAAACTCAAAGAGATGAAATTAAAGAAAAAAATAATCAAATCACCGAAAGTATTTTCTATGCCAGACGTTTGCAAAAAGCTATTTTAGTGCCGGAAACAATTATTCAGCAATATTTACCACAGACTTTTATTTATTACAAACCACGCGACATCGTAAGTGGAGATTTTTATTGGTTTGCTAAAATTGAAAATAAATTTATTATTTCTGCTATTGATTGCACAGGACACGGAGTTCCGGGCGCTTTTTTGTCTATGATTGGAAATACTTTGTTGAATAAAATTGTAAACGAAAATCGTCTTACTTCGCCAGCCGAAATTTTAAAAGAATTGCACTTGGGTATGGAAAGTGCTTTGCAACAAAATTCAGAAGATTCTGAAACAGAAGACGGAATGGATATGACTTTGGTGACTATTATTCCTGACGAAAAGAAATTTGTGGTTGCTGCCGCAAAAAATAGTTTAATAATTGTTGACAATGACATGGAAAAAGCAGAAGAAGTTCCGTCTGATTTTCATTCAATTGGCGAAAAACCTTTGCGTCCCGGGTATATAACAACGTTTAAAAATCATGAGTTTAGTTATACAAATCTTACTACTATCTACATGATGACAGACGGTTATACAGATCAATTTGGTGGAAAATCAGGAGATGAAAAATTTGGTTCAAAAAAAATTAAGGAAATCTTATTAGAAAATCATTTGAAATCAACTGAATCTCAAAAAGAGATTCTTGAAAATACTATGAATGAGTGGAAAAAAGATAATGAACAGCTTGATGACATGCTTATTGTCGGAATAAATTTATCTGATATTGCAAAATAAACGGAGAATTTGTTGTCAATTCTCCGTTTAATTTTTTATAATTTGAAATAAATAATCTGTTTTCTGTTTATGCCTGAGGATTTCCTCCAAAGTTGATAGGCATAATTGGTCCACCTTGCTTTTGTGTTTTTATCTTCCCAAATGAATTTTCATATTTGTTGATGTTGTCTTGAAGTGCTTCTAGTAGGGCTTTGGCTCTTTCCGGAGTCATTAATACTCTCGATTTTACCTTAGCTTTTGGTGTTCCCGGTACAATTCTTACAAAATCAAAAACAACTTCGCTTTGACTGTGAGAAATAATTGCTAAATTAGAATAAGTTCCTTGTGCTATTTCATCGGTCAATTCTATTTCAATTCTATTTTGATTATTTTTGTCCATAATTTTGATTTTTTAGTTAGATTTTATGAATTTTTTTTTCGTTTCAAAATTACAAAAATAACAATTAAAAAAAAATATCTCTTTCATGCTGATTCTTTTAATAATACCTTCCTTATATTTTATTGTGATATTGTTTTTTTTATTTGGTTGGCAAAAACTTAAAATTTCAAATGAAAAAGTAGTTGAATTTGAGGTGATTTCGGTTGTTGTGGCAGCCAAAAATGAAGAAGAAAATATTTTGAATCTGCTAAATGATATTGTCAAACAAAATTACCCACTCGAAAAATTTGAATTGATTTTAATAGATGATAATTCGTCAGACGAAACATATAATATTGCATTTGAATTTCAAAAAACGCACAAAAATTTCAAACTTTTAAAAAATCAATTATTATCAGGAAAAAAATCAGCAATTAATTTTGGAATAGAAAATTCAATGGGCAAATTAATTGTTACAATTGATGCCGATTGTAGGGTAGGAGAGAGCTGGCTTTCTGAAATCAATAAATTTTATTCACAAACAAAAGCCAAAATGATAATTGCGCCAGTTGTCTTTTCAACAAATAAAAAAATATTCAGTTTTGACAATTTTCAGGCGTTGGAGTTTTTGAGTTTGCAAGCATCTACCGCAGGTGCAGTAGGTATAAATTCGCCGATTATGTGTAACGGAGCAAATCTTATTTTCGAGAAAACAGTATTCTCCGAATTTGAAAATCCACATAAAAAAGAAATTGAAAGCGGTGACGATATGTTTCTGATGCTGAATATTAAAAAGAGATATCCAAATCAAATTAAATATTTAAAACACAAAGATGCTATTGTAACCACAAAACCGACTGAAAATATAAAACAGTTTGTAAATCAGCGTATTAGATGGGCTTCTAAATCTGCTTTTTACAAGGATTTTTTTGTGAATTTTACCGGAATAATTGTTTTTGTAATGAATATTTCTGTTTTAAGTGCTTTTATAGGAGCAATTTTAAAATTATTTTCCTGGGATTATTTTTTGTTGTTTTTTACTGCAAAAACAATTGTCGATTTTCCTCTTTTATTTACAGTAAGTAAATTTTATTCAATGAGGCGACTTATGTTTTTATTTCTGCCTCTACAAATAATTTATCCAATTTATGTAGTTGTGATTGGATTTTTGAGTTTTTTTGTGAAAACAAAATGGAAAAAAACAACGGACAATAAACAATGAATAATGAATGCGAATTAAGAGTTGAAATATTAAACTGAAAATCAGCTTATTATGTGTTTTGTTTAAATCATGTGAATACCTGATTTAGGCAAAGCGACAACCAACTTTGTACTACTCCGAAGAATGAGGAGTCTCTAACTCGTTACATACCTATCGCATTTTAGGCTCCTCCTGTCGTTGGAGTGACAAATTGACTACTATGATAACGGATTAAGCCCTTTTAACTCTTAATTCACATAATGAATAATTATTGATGAATAAATGTCGTTTAGTTAAGAAAAAATGCCTCAGCAGAGCAATATATTAAAACTACTAACAAAACGACATTGAATAATGAATACGTTAAAATTAAGATATTGATGAAATATAAACAAAGTCAATTATAAATAATGATTAATGAGTAACTAATACTCATTAATCATTAACTATTATTCATTAGCTTTTGCAAGTTTCTTCTACTTCAGCAATTGTTTTTGGAATTGGTTTTCCAAGCACTCTGCTTCCGTTTTCGGTAATTAACAAATCATCTTCAAGTCTTATTCCGCCAAAATCTTTGTAAGTTTCAACTTTATCGTAATTGATAAACTCAGAAAATTTATTTTCAGATTTCCAGATGTCAATTAAATCAGGAATAAAATAAATACCGGGCTCAACAGTAAAAACAAATCCGGGTTTTAGTCTTCTGCCTAACCGAAGAAAAGCCAAACCAAATTGAGTAGCACGTTGAATTTCTTCGTCATAGCCAACGTAGTTTTCTCCAATATGTTCCATGTCGTGAACGTCAAGTCCCATCATATGTCCAAGTCCGTGAGGATAAAATAATGCATGGGCTCCGGCAGCAACAGCATCATCAACATTACCTTTCATTATGCCCAAATCTTTTAATCCCTGAGCAATAGTTTTAGCACTCAAAAGGTGCATTTCTTTGTAGAAAATCTCAGGTTTTACATTGTTTATAACAGCCATATTAGCATCAAGAACTATTTGATAAATTTCTTTTTGACGTTGGTTAAATTTACCACCAACAGGTGTAGTTCTTGTAATATCGCTGGCATAATGAAGCAAAGATTCAGCTCCGGCATCAACTACAAGCATTCTACCTTCTTTAAGTTCATTTTGGTAGAAATTATTGTGCAAAGTTTGTCCGTTAATAGTTACAATTGCCGGAAAAGAAAGCATACCTTCGTGAGATAAAGTTACACCGGTAACAGCACCCATCACTTCTTGTTCAAGAATATCAGGTTTAGCCATTTTCATTCCGGTAGTGTGCATTTTGTATGCAACATCAACCATTCTGTCAATTTCCTTAATTTCAAATTCATCTTTAATAGAACGAAGTTTTACAACAGCCTTAATAAGTTCAATAGAAGCATAATCCCGAACCAAGTCATATTTAATTCCAAGCAGGGATTCAAGTTGATGTTTTGTTTCGCCACGATAAGGAGGCAGAAAATGAATTCTACGATTAGTTTTAATTGCAGAATTTAATTTGTTTGTGAGATCAGCAGAAGGTAAAACTTTGCTGATGCCAACTTTTTCGGATAATTCTTTAATTGTAGGCATTTTTCCCATCCAAATAATATCGTCAATTGTAAGTTCATCGCCGAAAATTATTTCATCACCACTATCAACGTCAATTATTGCAGACAATCCGGGTTGATCTATACCAAAGAAATACAAAAACGAACTATCTTGTCTGAACGGATAGATATTTGCAGGATAATTAAAAGCAACATCTTGATTACCGGGGAATAATAAAATACCACATTTCATTATTTCGCGCAATTTCTTGCGTCTTTCTATGTAAACATTTTTTGGGAACATAATTTTTTTGATTTAAAATATTTATAAAAATGACTTCAAATTTTGTAATTTTTTTTAATTTCGCAAAATCAATTTAATAAAAAGAAGATAATTTTAGTTTTTTTGATTTATAATTATAAATTTATGAATGATAATATCAAGAGGAAACCCTCAGTAGAGCTACTTAAAAAAGTATATTCTGATGAATTGGTTATGAAAAATAATGCTGGTCAAAAAATATCCGTTCCAAAAGACGGTTCATTAGGATTGTTAGCTTTTGGTTATAGAGGATTAATTGCATGGAGAAAAGCAAAAGGAGTAAGATTTAATATTAATCAATATGAAAAAGAAGAAGAAGATGGAAAAGAAAAAAAATAAAGTATTAGTAATAGGCTGGGATGCCGCAGATTGGAAAATAATTAATAAGTTGATGGATAAGGGCGAAATGCCTACAATGGAGAAATTAGTTAGTAATGGTACAATTGGTAATATAGCAACCTTAGATCCACCTTTTTCGCCAATGCTTTGGACAACAATTGCTACCGGCGTTAGACCGGACAAACATGGAATTTTAGGTTTTATTGAGCCAACACCAGATTCAATAGGCGTTAGACCGGTATCTTCTACATCTAGAAAAGTCAAAGCAATATGGAATATTTTAACTCAGAAAGGTTATAAAACACATGTTGTTGGTTGGTGGCCATCTCACCCTGCCGAACCAATAAATGGAATTATGGTTTCGAATAACTTTCAACTTGCTGAATCCGAAAAATTAAAACCGTTGCCTATTGGTACTGTTCATCCTAAAGAATTAACTTCTTTTTTTTCACATTTAAGGATTCATCCAAGTGAATTAACAAAAGAACACCTTGTTCCATTTGTAAATCATCCTGAAAAAATAGATCAAGATAAAGACGTAAGGTTTTATAATATTGCTAAAATTCTATCAGAAACATCTTCAATTCATAATGTGGCAACTTGGATAGCTGAGAATGAAGATTGGGATTTTTTAGCAGTTTATTTTGATGCTATAGACCATTTTTGTCATGGATTCATGAATCATTATCCTCCTAAAATGAAAGGAATTAAAGAAGAAGATTTTCAGATTTATAAAGATGTTATTGATGGGGCATATAAATTTCATGATATGATGCTTGAAAGAATGTTGCAACTTGCAGGAGAAGACACTACAGTCATTATTCTTTCAGATCATGGTTTCCATTCAGATCATCTCAGACCGGTATTGTTGCCGGAGGAACCGGCAGGTCCATCGTACCAACACAGAGATTTGGGCGTTTTTCTCATTAATGGTCCAAATATTAAAAAAGACGAAAGGATATATGGAGCTTCTTTATTAGATATTACACCTACTTTGCTTTATTTATACGATTTGCCCGTTGGTCTGGATATGGATGGAACACCATTAATACAGGTCTTTGAAAACCCAAAACCGGTTCTAACTATTCCTTCATGGGAAACAGTAGAAGGTGAAAGTGGAATGTTGCCAAAAGACATGCAAGAAGACCCTTATAATGCTTCCGAAAGCTTGCGTCAATTGGTTGAATTAGGTTATATTGAAGAACCAGAGGAGGATATGAAAAAAAATGTTGAGAAAGCTATCGAGGAATCTGAGTATAATTTGGCAAGAGTTTATATAGGAGCTCAGAGATATTATGACGCAATTGTTATTCTTGATAAACTAGTTCAAAAACATCCTTATGAAGGACGATTTGTTTTTAGGTTGATAGAAAGCCTTAGAAACATTGGAGAGACTAATCGTGTATTTGAAATTATTTCAAAATATAGAGAGGAAATAGCTAAAAAAATCATTTCGGTTGAAGAATTAGAAAAAATAAAAAAAGAAGAAGCTCCAGAAGGATTAAGCATAGCTGAAAAAGAGAGATTTGATAAGACCAAACGAGATAATGTACTAAGAAATAGAAGAATATATAAAGAACTTTTGCAAGCTGATATTGTTGATGCAGAATTACTTCTTGATAATGGAAAGACTCAAGAAGCGTTAATAAAATTTAAAGAAATTGAAAGCAAAGTTTCAAAAGGCGTTAATCTAACCAATAGAATAGCAATTGCTTATACTAAAATGAATGAGTGGGATAAAGCTATTGAGTACTATAAAAAAGCACTTAAAGCTGATCCTGAAAACCATCATGCACTTACAGGTCTGGCTGCATGTAATCTTTCAATTGGCGAAAACGAAATAGCCGCTGAATACGCGTTAGATTCAATTGGGGTTTTATATCATAATGCTACCCCGCATTATTATTTAGCTGAAGCTTTAGTCAACTTAAATGCTATTGACGAAGCAATTAATGCATTGAAAGTATGTTTAACCATAAGTTCAAACTTTACCAAAGCTCGTACAAAATTAATTGAATTGTTCGAGCAGTTGGGGTTGACGAAAGAAGCCGAAGAACAAAAAAAATATTTTGACTTAATAAAATTAGATGACAAAAAAACAGAATCAAGAAATTTTAAATTTGAAGATATTGATGTTAACCTTATTCAGAGAAGTTCAGATTTACAAACAATATATATAGTATCAGGATTACCTCGATCGGGTACTTCTCTAATGATGCAAATGCTCGAAAAAGCAGGTCTGGAAGTTTTTACAGACAATCAACGAAAACCCGATGACAGTAATCCAAATGGTTACTACGAACACGAAGCTGTAAAAAGATTAGCAAGAGATAAAACTTGGGTGAAAAATGCTGTAGGTAAGACAGTAAAAGTAGTTTCTCAGTTACTTACTCATTTGCCGTCTACTTTTTATTATAAAATAATATTTATGGTCAGAGATATTGATGAAGTTGTAAAATCTCAACATCAAATGTTAGTGAAAGAAGGCAAAGCTAGCAAGGAAGTTCAATCATTAACTTTAAAAATGGTTTATGAAAAAAATCTCGAAAAAATTCAGGCTTGGGCAAAATCAAATTATAATTTACAAATATTATTTATAAATCATAAAGACATCATTAATAGTCCGAATAATGAAGCTCAAAAAGTTATAGACTTTTTGGGTGTTGAAGCAAGCGCAACAGAATTAGCCAAAATTGTAGATAAAAAATTATATCGTTCAAAATAATTTTTATTTTTATTTTTTTTTTGTATATTTGTAGTCGAAAACTTAAAAACTTTTTTATATGAAAAAATCTTTACAACAAAAATTAATGACTTATTCACTTACAGCAGCAGCAGTTGTTGTAGCTGGTAGTGCAAATGCTCAAGTTGTTCATTCAGGAGCTATAAATGAGCATGTTACTTCTCAGTATGCTATTGATATTGATGATAATGGAGTTACTGATTTCTATATTGGTGTTACAACTTCAAGTACTTTCTATAAGAGTGCATATTTGATGTCTCCTTCATCTTCAACATCTGTAAATCAATGGTTATTAAGTAGTCATCCTAATCCTTATGTAGCTGACTTAGACGCTGATGTGGCTGTTGATGCTTCCGGTTCTTTCACAAGTTCTTTCAGACCATGGAATATTGGATGGTATGCTTCTTCTAGTTCTAATAACAATGCTTTTGGTGGAGCAGGAGAAAAATTCATTGGCGTTAAATTTGACATCGATGGAGCAACACATTATGGTTGGATTAGAGTTGATGTTGCGTCAGATTTGACTTCTCTTGATGTTATTGATTGGGCTTATGATTCATATCCTGGTGTTGGTATTTTGACTGGTCAAACAACCGGTGGAGGTCCTACTTTATCTAGTGTTACTTTCAACGTTGATATGACTTTGGCTGTTGATAGTATTGCTTTTGATCCTGCAACTGATTTAGTATATGTTACTGGTAGTTTTCTTGATCCTACTTGGCAAGAGCCTGGAACAAACGCTGCTGAGCAACAATTATTAGATGCTGATGGTGACTTAATTTATACTCTTGTTCGTGCTGGGGTTGCAGCTGGTGATTATGAATACAAATATTTCGTTGGTTCCGGTTGGGACGGTGGCGAATGGGCTGGTGGTGATAACCGCGCACTTACTGTTGCTGATGCTGACGTTGTTTTAAATGATTATTGGGCAAACTGGATGGTTGCTGTTCGCGAAATTGGAGCTGATGCTCTTATTGGACCTAACCCAACTAACGGTTTACTAAAAATCAATTTAAGAGGTTCTTTCAATGTTCAAGTTATTGATATGAACGGAAAAGTTGTTGTTAGCAAAGAAATGACTAACAAAACTGAAATTGATTTGTCTGACCAACAAGCTGGTGTTTATGTTGTTCGTTTAAGCAACAATGATGGTGCAGCTAGCTACAGAATCGTAAAAAAATAATTTTATTATTATACAAGTAAAAAGCTGTTCTTTTGAACAGCTTTTTTTATTTTTTGTGCTTTACCTCTGATAGTAGAATTTTCAAAAATGGAAGAAAAGCTTTTATGTATCTTGCTATACTAATGACATTCCACAGATTCTACTGTTTCAAATTCATCCTATCCGCTATTTTGTATACTTGTTTTACATTTCTTACAATACAGGACTAAATACGGATTGTCGTCAAGTTTTAATTTTTCTACGTGTTGGTCTTGTATTTTTATTTCATCGTCATCGTTTAACCCGAATTATGCATTTGAAAAACAATTTCAGCATAATAGCCTTATTTTAAATATATTTCTCAATAAAAGTCAAAACCCTGAT
>JAFGUD010000030.1 GCA_016938685.1 Bacteroidales bacterium
ATAATTTTATAAATTGATTTTTTCAAATTTATTTTATAGGATTGATTTTATTATTTTAATTTTGTGTAAAAAAATAATTATGAAAAGATTTTACGTTGTTTTAATTTTGATTGTTGCTTTTTTTTATGGCAATAGTCAAACCCAAGTCCCAAATGCTAATTTTGAAAATTGGCATACTATAAGTACAAGTAATGATTCATTGGAAGGTTGGAATGCTGCTGTTTTTTTTGACGTAGGATTTCCTATTGGCGTTTTACGAATACCAACTGCCGAGAGAGAAAGCGTTGAAGTGTTTCAAGGTAATTACGCTGTTAAGATGGAAACTAAAAATATGTACGGATTTACTGTTCCCGGCATGATGCAACTTGGTAGATTGTTGCTCTCTGATGATGATTTAGACATTGTTGGAGGAATTCCTTTTGCCGACCGACCACTTGGAATCTCTTTTTATGCAAAATATTCACCTGCTGTTTCTGATTCTGCCTTTATGTTTGCTTATTCAACAAAGTATAATGATGCTACAGAAACTACAGATACTATTGGAGCTACATTTTACACAATTACAGAAACATTATCTGATTTTACTCAAATATTGCTGCCATTTGTTTATCAATCAGACGAAATGCCCGATACTTTAAACATTATTTTTTTATCAACAAATCCACTTAACATGAAGGTTGGTAGCACCCTTTGGGTTGATAGTTTGCAAATGAAATATGATGTTGATGCTTATCCAACTTTGGCTTTTCCGGCTACAGATATAACCGACACATCGTTTACTGCTAATTGGTTGCCATCTGTTTATTCAACGGAATATTTTTTAGATGTTGCAACGGATCAAAATTTTGAAAATATTATTCCTGAATTTGATAATTTATTGGTAAATTCTTTTGCTTATTCTGTAATAATTCCACAGGCAAATCAAAATGCTGATAATTATTATTATCGTGTACGTGTGAAATATGGTGATACTGCTACAAGTGTAAATTCTAATGTTGAAACTGTTAAATTAGCTTATCCTACAATTTGTTTGTCGGCAACGCAAATTACAGCACAAAGTTTTAAGGCTAATTGGCTTTCAAAAAATCTTGCCGAATCGTATAATTTGCAGGTTGCAAAAGATGCTGAATTTACCGAT
>JAFGUD010000220.1 GCA_016938685.1 Bacteroidales bacterium
AAATCCCAAAGTTTTAAAATCAGGTATTCATACCGATGAGTTTTACAAAGAAATGTGGGTTACCATTAAATCGGGCAATACATGGGAAGGTGAATTTTGTAATCGCAAAAAAAACGGTGAACTATTTTGGGAAAAATCAATAATTACACCAATACAGAATGAGAAAAAAGAAATAGTAAATTTTATTGCAGTAAAATCGGATATTACAAATGAAAAAAAGCACAAATATCTCATTGATATTACACTCGAAATATATGAAAAGTCTGAACAACTAACAATTGAAGAGATTTTGAAGCTTTCTATTGAATTGGGCATCCAATTAACCAATAGCGAAATAGGTTTTTTCCATTTTGTAAATGCAGAACAGAAAACTATTTCATTACAGGCATGGTCTGTTAAAACAATGGAAATATGCAATATCCCGACATTAGATAAACATTACCCTATTAGCGAAGCCGATGTTTGGGTTGATTGTTTTTATCAAAAAAAACCTGTTTTCCACAACGATTATTCCGGTTTACCCAACAAGAAAGGCTTAACTGAAGGTCATGCAACGATAATAAGAGATTTATCGGTTCCCGTTATCATTGAAAATCAAATAGTAGCTATATTCGGAGTAGGCAATAAAGTATTAGACTATGACGAAACTGATGCTGAATTGTTATCCATATTTGCAAAAAATGTTTGGAATGTTATTCGCAGAAAAAATGCTGAAAATGATACAATTAAAGCCAAGGAAAAAGCAGAGGAAAGCGACCGTTTAAAATCCCAGTTTTTATTAAATATGTCGCACGAAGTCAGAACACCAATGAATGCAATAAATGGCTTTTCAAATATGCTTAATAAACCTGATTTGTCGGAAGAAAAACGTAAAAAATTCACATCAATTATTATCAATAGTTCAAACCAATTGCAATCAATAGTTGAAAACATACTAACAATCTCGGCATTAGAAACAAAAGTAGAAAAAACTACCATTCAGCCAGTTAATATAAACAAGATTATTGTTGATTTACTTACAGTTTTTAAAACACAAGCATTTAATAGTAATATTTCGATTTATTCCAAACAAAAATTAACCGATATACAATCAGAAATTTATTCCGACCAAACCAAAATAACACAGATATTATCGAATTTATTAACAAACGCATTAAAATTTACACATGAAGGATATGTTGAATTTGGATACACATTAAAAACGGATATAGAGTCTGCCAACATGGAGTTTTATGTAAAAGATACAGGAATTGGTATAAAACCTGAATTACAGGAAAAAATATTTGAGCGGTTTATACAAGTGGAAACAGGCTTTACAAGACAGTATGGCGGAAATGGTTTAGG
>JAFGUD010000221.1 GCA_016938685.1 Bacteroidales bacterium
AGAATGATAGAATGACTGAATAATAGAATGATAGAATGACTGAATAATAGAATGATAGAATGACTGAATAATAGAATGATAGAATGATAGAATAATAGAGCTTAGCGATAGCGGTCTCACGAGTTTACGAGCAATGATTTAATAACAAAGGACTTCTGACAACAAGCAGCAACTGAAGTTGCAAAACCGGATCAAATAAATTTACATAACCATTATCTATCAACATTATAAGCGGTAAAAGTTATGAGAATATTTGCAAAAAAGACTTAAAAACTGATGACTGATTTACTAAGTACTGAGGACTGAAAGACTGAAAACTATAAGACTAACAAATTTGGCACTAAGGTTGCTATTTTCAACTAATGAATTTTAAATTAAGGCACATACTAATATTTACCTTTCTTTTCATAACCAACTCACTAACAGCGCAATACCTATACGAGTGGAATGATTATTATGGTGGAGATGCACAAGACCAACTTTCCTCATTAGCTAATACTTTTGATGGAAACATTATTCTTGCAGGCTCCACAAAAGATTCTGTTGATGCAATGTGGCTTGTAAAAGTATCGCCTTCCGGCCAAAAATTATGGTCAAAATTATATACAGGTTATCCTCTTATTCAACCAATAAAAGTTATAGAAACATCTGATGATAATATTCTAGTAACAGGAATTGTTGCCGAAGGAGATTCTGTTCCTCACAAAATATGGCTGATAAAAATCTCTCCTCTTGGTGACATCCTATGGGAAAAACTTTATTCAGGACAAGGCGATGCCTACGTTGCAGATATTGTTGAAACGTCGGACAAAGGACTTGTAATTGCTGGCGGAACCGCTCCAAACGCACATGAATACACAGATTGGTACATGTTAAAAGTTGACTCACTTGGAAATTTTATGTGGGATAAATCATTTGGCACAAACAATGAAGACATGGCACTTTCGGTTGATGAAATGTATGACAGCACACTAATAGTAGTCGGTTATATTAGCTATACTTATGGCGGAAATAAAAGAGCTACTCTTTCAAGATTTACAAAAAACGGTCAGGATATTTGGTACGATGAAATAAGAGACGGAAGTTGGTCAAAAGCAACCGCAGTTGTAGCAACATCAGATTCTTCTTTTGTTATGACAACTACCATAAAAAATACTGAACAAACAGGAAATGAGTTCATAAATTTTGACATAAAAGTCATGAAAATGACTCCGGACGGTGATACGATTTGGACAAACACATTACGTGATAGCTTGTGGGAAGAGCCTGTAAATATTATCGAAACATTTGATCAAGGATATGCAATAGCTTTTAATAGTAAAAGTCATGGCGTTTTTAAAACAAATATTGGAGTACTAAAAATAAATCCTTTTGGAAACATTGCCTGGAAAAGAGTATTTAACCGCGAAAGTGATGATTATGCTTCACAAATAATTGAATCGGAAGATAACGGAATAATGGTAGCAACATCAACATACAGCATAGATAAAGCCTGGAATTTTGGCGTTTTGAAATACAAAAGCATAGAGCAATCAGATTTGTATTTTATCACACCTTATGAACCTTTATTGACAGTTTATAATCAAAAAATACCGATTGATGCCTGTATAAAAGGCTACAAAAAACCAATAGATGTTAAAATTTATATCAACAGACAATTAATCACAACAGTTACAAAATTCGCAATAATACCCAATGAAACATCAGATTACAGCCTTCAGCTAGATTTAGATTTAAAAAATGGATTGAACATAGTTGATTTTGTAGTTACAGATTATAAGGAATTCAAATTTATTAAAACTAAAAAAATTTATTACCTGCCAAATGCCACACCGCACTGGTAAAAAACAAAAAAACCCTGAAAATTTCAGGGTTTTTTTATTATATTTCAAAAAATATTATTCAACAGGAGCTACATTTTCAGCATCGTCACCTGCAAGTTTTTTGTAGATAACAGCGTCACCGGCAAGAGAAGCAGGCATTAAGAAAACAAGACCAATTAACATAATAATTGCACCAACAACACCACTAATAGCAGCACCAATCATAACTACAATATAAGGGATAAGAATAAGAACTAATTTACCAAAAAACATAGTCCATTTGTATCCGTAAGTTATTTGATTACTCTTAGCAATAGCTTGCATAGGATTTAATCCTTTGTCTAATAACAAGTATACAGCCATTGACCAAGCAATACCAATAACAATTGCAGGAACAATTAAGAAAATTGCAGCAAAATAAATTGCCATTCCCATAAGAGCTGTTAAAATGAAAAATTCACCCATGTATTTACGATATTTAGGATCGAAAATAGCAGTTGGAGACATTACATTTCCTTTACTCAACTCAATAGGAAGAGTCATAATTGCAATTGTAGTACCAACGTTGATGTAAGGAATCCAAATAGTAAGAACCCACAAAATAACTGCTCCAAAAATACTGGCTACATTTTTAAGGGCAATTTGAAGACCTTCGTTAAAAATCATGCCAACAGATAATTTTTTTTCCATAATAATTTTTTTTTAAAAGTTAAATTTTGCGAAAATTAAATTAAAAAATGTAAACTACAAAATTCTTTTTGACAAATTGACAAAAGTCATACATTTTAAAGTTAATAATATCTTATCTTTGTGCAAAATTTAATGTCTGACATGTTTTCTTTTAAACACGAAGGACCGAATTATGCTAACTCTAATCCGGAGGACAATTCTTATGGAAAAGAAAATTGCATCCATTGTAATCCTTATTACAAAAGGAGCTGATACACACACGTTAAACTCAATTTTGAGTGACTATTCACAAGTTATTCTTGGTCGCCAAGGTCTCAATATTGTGCATCGTAATATTTCTATTATTTCCCTAATTATTGAAGCTGATAATGATATAATCGGCGCTCTTTCCGGTAAAATTGGCAAATTACATAACATCAAAGTAAAAACAAGTCAGTTATCAATTAATAATTGATAGTTGATAATTAAAAAAAACTGATTAACTCAATAACTGGTTAACTGGTTAACTCGATAACTTTAAAAACTAAAAATAACATGTTTTACAATCCACAACAATACCGTATTAAAGATGAGGCTATGGTGCCTTTTATTGATTCCGAAGAAATTTTTGACTTCATTAATAAAACAAAAAATCCATCGAGAGAATTAGTTGAAAATATTATTAAACGATCTCTGGATAAAAATCGACTTACACTTGAAGAAACAGCTGTTTTATTAAATACAACTGATCCTGAGTTAGTAGAAATGATAAAAAACGGGGCCAGAGAACTCAAAGAAAAAGTTTATGGCAACAGAATTGTACTTTTTGCTCCGCTTTATATCGGAAATAGCTGCACAAATGACTGTGCTTATTGCGGTTACAAAGTTACAAACAAAGAAATGAAACGTTCAACACTGAACGAAGAACAGCTTATTAGCCAAGTAAAAGCACTAGAAGAAACAGGACACAAACGTTTAATTCTTGTTTACGGAGAACACCCCAAATATAATCCTGAATTTATAGCAGAATCTGTAAAAACAGTTTATACAGTTAAAGAAAAAAACGGAGAAATAAGACGTGTGAACATAAATGCTGCTCCACAAAGCATCGAAGGATTTAAAATTGTAAAAGAATCAGGAATTGGAACTTATCAGGTTTTTCAAGAAACATATCACAAAGAAACTTATGCAAAAGTTCACAGAGCAGGGAAAAAACGCGACTACGATTGGCGGTTAACTTCTCTTGACCGTGCACAAGAAGCAGGAATTGATGATGTTGGAATTGGTGTTCTTTTCGGCTTGTACGATTGGAAATTTGAAGTTATGGCATTAATTAGACACGTAAATCACTTTGAAGCTGTTTACAATGTTGGTCCACACACTATTTCTTTTCCACGAATTCAAAACGCTTCAAATCTTGATATTGACAAATCAAACCTTGTTTCAGACAAAGATTTCACAAAACTTGTTGCCATATTACGATTAGCAGTACCGTACACAGGATTGATACTAACGGCAAGAGAACCCGCAAAAATTCGCGATGAAATTATGCGTTTTGGTGTTTCTCAAATAGATGGCGGTACAAATATTGAAATGAGCGGTTACACAAAAGAAGAAAAATCAGCACAAGACCTAAACAGTGAACAATTTGAAATTTGTGATACCCGTTCGCTCGGAGAAGTTATTGACGAATTAGTAGAAAACGAATATTTACCTTCATTTTGCACAGCTTGTTATCGTCTTGGCAGAACAGGAGAACATTTTATGGAATTTTCTGTACCCGGGTTTATAAAAAGATACTGTACCCCAAATGCAATTCTAACTCTTAGCGAATATCTCGAAGATTATGGAAACGATGAAATAAAACAAAAAGGTTATTCCTTGATAGACAAAGAAATAGAAAAGCTTGGAAAACACGGCGAAATTGTAAAAACAAAACTTGAAAAAATAAAAAAAGGAGAACGAGACCTTTATTTTTAAACATATTTTTTGATTTCTATTTAAAAAATCCGCAAAAAAAATGCGGATTTTTTTTTATTTTAATATTTTTACAACGAATTTTGTTATGAAAATAGAAAGCAAAAAATACAATAGACGATTTGTTATCGCTGATATTCACGGTTGCAAAAAAACACTAGAGGCACTAATTGGAAGTTTAAAACTTCTGCCAAATGATGCGCTTTTTTTTCTGGGAGACTATATAGACAGAGGACCTGACAGCATTGGCGTTATTGACATTATACTAGATTTACAAAAACACAACTTTAATATTTTCACTTTACGTGGAAATCATGAACAGGATTTTTTAGAACTATCCGAAAACTACGACCAGCATTTTTTTATGCACTACACTAAAACTATCTTAAAAAGCGAAAACTTAATAAGAAAAAAAGGGGGCATAAAAAAAAGAGTAAAAAAATTCATAGAAAACACACAATTATATTTTGAACTAGAAGACTTTTATCTTGTCCATGCCGGTTTTAATTTTAACAATGATGATTTTCTTAAAGACGAAACAGCAATCTTAAACCTAAGAGGTTGGAAATCTGATGTTAAAAAAACCAACGGTAAAAAAATAATTCATGGACACCAACCTACCGCTCACAATAAAATAATCAAAGCTATTCAAAAAGACAAACCAAGAATTCCACTTGACAATGGCTGTGTGTACAACAAACCTCACCGATATTACGATTTCAACAAACTGGGACAACTTTGTTGTCTTGAACTAAATTCAATGGAACTTTTTTGCCAAAGAAATATTGAATAGAAATATATATAAATAACAATTTGCAAAAAGTGATAAAACACACCCGTTTACAGTACTTTAATTTTTTTAATCTCAAGCATTCCTAATACTTCTAAAAACTTAAAGCAGCAAAACTACTCACCAAACAAACTAGTTTTCAACACAATAAAATAAACACAACCAGTCTCGCATGTGATAAATATCACATGTAGAAATCAAACTATTAAAAAATAAACAAGTAATTTAGCCATGTTTAACTTAAAATAAAAAAACATGAAAAAAATTTATTTTTTAGCACTAGTAATGTCATTATCCTTTACTAGTGTATTTTCACAGCACCTTATTAAGGACATTAATGAGGGAAGTGGAAGTTCAATCAATTCAAAGTATGTTCAAATGAACGACATTTTTTTCTTCAAAGCTAATGATGGTATTCATGGAGAAGAATTATGGGTAACTGATGGAACAGAAGAAGGAACCATTTTGATTGACATCGACACAAATGGTAGTGCAACAAGCGATCCTGCAAAATTCACTGTTATTGGTGATTTAATGTATTTTTATGCTGAAAACGATACTTTTTATGGTGAGCCATGGATTAGCGACGGAACAGCAGAAGGAACTTACATGTTGAAAGACATCAACAGCAACCTTGATTCAAGTGGCGGAAGTTCAGGTGCAAGTAATTTTATTCCAACTAACGTAAAATTTAACTCGTTAAAAATCAGAATTTAAGTTAAATCCAACATCTTCGGGTTTAAGGTCAAATTTA
>JAFGUD010000222.1 GCA_016938685.1 Bacteroidales bacterium
CAAAGACCCGAACATCGTTGGTTTAAATTCAACCGAAGATATGGTTGTTATGATGGACGAAATGGGAATTGATACTCAACTTGATATTGACAAACTTCTTGAAACCGGCAGAATGGTTGAAAGAATTGTAGGAAGAACTCTCCGATCTGAAAGTATTAAGAATGGAAGAATACCCAAAGAATTATCCGGCAGAAATTGGTAGTTTTTTTGAAAATGCATGACAAAACCTTTCTTTTTAGAGAGGTTTTTTTGTCAAAAACATTTTGATTATAATTTTTAATGAAATAGATTTGTTAAAAAATATATGATGAAGTTAATTATCTTGCTATTGTTTGTTGTTTGCTCTACTGTGAGTTATGGCGGTAGTACTATATCTGTCTTTAAGTCAGAAAAATCAGTTAAAGTCGAGAAATCTTTTGATAACAAAATCTTTAATATTGAGACTTTTCAAAAAAATCAGAAAAAATCAAAGCCCAAACCTTTACTTGTTAAATTTTTAATATTTTTTTTCTGGTTGACATCGTTGGTGTTTGTTTTGTTGATTGCTTTTACAGAGGTTTCATTACTTTTAGCATTGTTGTTGAGTTTTGGAATCACAGTTTCGTTTGTTGTTTTATTATTGTTTTTGTTTGTTGCGTTATTAAGGTCAGCTGCACGTAATTTTTAATTTTTTTTAAAAGTTAGTTGATTTTCATTCTCAAAAATTTAACTTTGTTAAAAAATACAATGTATGAAATCCAAACTACTTCTTTTATTGCCTTTTTTCTTATTAATAGGTCATTTTTCTAATGCTCAATTTATTCATTATGGCATTAAAACTTTTGCTTCTCCGTATCTTGAAATGGAGTTTTATCAGTACGACCAAAATGAATATGTTTTTTACTTTGCTAACGAAAATAATGAAACAATTCGTTTTGATGGTTTGGACACTTCCCGTATAAAATCTATGAAGCCATATCCCGCTGTTTACGTTCGTTATGATTTGAATATCAGATGGTTTGTGCAGGCAGAAGCCTTTTATTTTTTCTTTAAAAACGAAGCTTCATATCGTAATTCTGTTGATCTAAGTGAGTATTCACAAACTTTTAATTCGACTAATAATCAGGAAATTCTAAATTATAACAGTCTTCAACTAAAATGGCGTTTTTCAGGGATTAGAGTATTTGTAGGATATACATTTATGAAGACAAAATCAATCAGACCTTATGTTTTTAGTGGTTTTTCGACAATGTTCTTGATGAATCTTAAAATGGGAGACACCTATATGGAGCGTGATTATCGCAATTTAGTGCTTTTTAGTCATCTTGCAACTTTTGCTCCGGTTAGTTTTTATAATACTTCTGGTTTTGGACTTCAATATCAAGGAATTAGATTGTCCGGTTATGTTTTGCGATCTACTGGGTATATTGATATTTTCGCGAGTGAATACAAAAAAAACACAGGTTTATCTTTAGATGAGCAACATCCAAATTATAAATATATGTTTGGCCAATTTATCTCTCTTTCAGTCAATCTATTTTCAAAGAGTTATACAAAACCACAAATTTTTTAAAATCGGATTATGCGAAATAGATATTTATTATTACTAACATTAGTTTTTTTTACAACATTAACCTCTTGTTATAAAATAGTTGAAATAGATTATAATTATGATGGCTATTCAAGAGTTGTTGGTCCAGAAGGTGGACAAATTGTTTTTTATGCTAATTATGGCAACGACTCAGGAATGTTTTTTGTCGATTCTGCTAATATTTTAGTTGAAATGAATTTTCCGGCAGGTGCTTTAGACACTGATATGGTTTTTAATTTTTATCAATTTCAGGATTACGATATTGCATCTGAATTGTCAAAAGGGTTAGCAAATGTTGGGTCTAAGTTTATTTATTTTGTTCCGGTTTTTGCCTCTGACGGATATCACGAACACGACGATGCGGATTTGACTTATCACCTTAGTGTTGATTTTAACCAACCAGTTTCTGTTACTTATCATTTTAAAATTGAGGAAGAACTTAGCACTATTGATCAAAAGAAAATGCAATTCGAGTTTTACGATTGGTTTAATGCTAATTATAAACTATATAAAGTTGAAATTCCCAAAATAGATGAATGGGGCGAGCAGAGAAATATTTTTGTGCAATGGAATCAACAAGGTTATCCGGTTGGATATTATCAAAATGACTTGAAAGATATTATTCTTGGCTATTGGTTCCCAAATAATTATGATAACGATTCTTACAGTTCTATTGTTAATTGGGAGGTGTGCAACGAATTTGAAATCGACCCTGTAAATATGACTGTTTCTTTTGATATGAACAATACAGATTACATGTATGTTTTATCAAGAGTAATAGAAATTACTTTGGATAAACTTCCTTTTAAAATTAAAGATTATATTAGTAGTAATTTCTCGTCAAATATTCTCCGTGCTGCAATAATTGATAAAAATTTTCAGGTTATTCTTGAAGATAGAACAATAGTCTATTTTGATATTGCAAGTAATTTTTTGTATGCGGAAAAATATAATCTTCAGTTTGCACAAATTCCGAATTTTATTATTAACTATCTCCAAAATAATTATCCAAATGATTTAATGCAAGGAAACATTGTTGAATATTATGAAGATTATTCTATTTATAAAATGAATTTATTGAGTTCTCAAACCCTGTTTTTTATTCAGGATTCATTAAGTGTTGAATATTTAGGGTCTATGCAATACGATTTTGATTTTAATTCTTTGCCTCAAAATGTAATAGATTATATAAATGTCAATTATCCAGATGCGTCGGTCAACTCTATTACCAATTATAATTCGCAAGGAGAACAAGAAATTAGTGTTTATTTGTCTTTTGAGGGGAAAAATATAATGGTTCATTTTGGCAATAGCGGTGCGTTTTTGTCTGCTGTATATTATGGACTAAAAACAGATGATATTACGAGCGAAGTAAATTCATTTCTCCACGAAAATTATCAAAATATTGATATTGTGAAAATTACCCAGAAAGTTGATGCTGATAGTAATATGTTTAGTATTCAGCTTATTAACGAAACAGACATAGACATTTTGGATAATGGTGAATTAATTAATCTTTCTTCGTTTATTTTAAGTAATGATTTGCCGGATTTGATAAAGACAACTTTACAAAACACATTTAGTAGTTCTAATATAGTATTCTGTTATTATCTGTTTCATCATGGCGAAGAAGATTATGGAATAGAGTTCTTAGAAGGACTGTATGTTGAAATATTTACTTCAGGTGAAATTGAATATGCCGGTGGTTCAAATTTTGACGATTTAAAAGATCCGACAAAAGCTTATATTGTTAATAATTATTCTGAAAATCAGTTTGGAAATTTTGATTACTACAATGCTGATTTTATGGCTGTTCCTGATTATTATTACTTTGTGTATTTAAAAGATGGAACTTTGATAGTGTTCGATAAAAACGGCAATTATTATTCGTCTAAAATTTCTGTAAAAAGAAAAGAACATCAAAAACTTTGGGATAAAAAATCTAAAAATTAAACCTTGTGAAACTTCTATTCAAAATAATATTTTTTGTGCTGATTTTTTTCGCGGCTTTCTCTATGTCTGCACAGGAATTAAGCATACAAACAGGGCATTCAGCTACAATAACGGATATAAAATTTACTCCCGACGATAAATATTTAGTTTCGTGCGGAGCAGATAATAAAATAATTATCTGGGACATGACAACTTTTATGCAAATGAAATTATTAGTTGGACATACAGCCACTGTTAATTCAATTGCCATGAAGCCCGATGAAAAAATATTTGCAACTGCGTCTGATGATGCAACTGTTAAAATATGGAATTATCCTTCGGGGGAGTTGATGAAAACTTACAAATTTTCAAAACCTGTAAAATCTATAGATTATAGTCCCGATGGAAAAACATTTGCTTGCGTTTCTGATTCTGTGTTTTTAATTGATTATCAAACAGGAAAAGTGACCAAATTGGATTTAGTGGCAAGAAAGTTTTTTACAACTGTAAAATTTAGTGAAAATGGAGCATATTTAGGTATTGGAGGCAAACAAGAACCTTTTGTCTATGTTTATGGCTTGATTTATAATGATTTTGTGTCAAAACACAGGTCTAATGCGAATGCTGTCAAGTTTAGTGATGACGGAATATTTGTTTATATTGCAGGAGATAACGGAGTTTTAAAAAGAAGGCAGACAACTTCCGGTTCTGAAAAGAAATATTCTCTATGGGCAAGCAATAGTTGGGATAGTTTTTTTGATGTTGAACTTACAAAAGAATATTTTATTGGAGCTAACCGAAATAAGTTGATTTATGTTTATGAACAATCTTCAGGTAAAAGAGTAGCAATATTAAATGCCCATGAAAAAGAACTGAGAGCTTTAGCTGTTACATCTGATGGTAAATATCTTGCTAGTGCCGGTAAAGACAGAAAAATAATAATTTGGAATCTCGAAAGATTTTCTGTTACTAAAGTTATTGAAGGCGGAGCAAATAGTATTACTTCTATGGCTTTCTCAAATGATGGAAATTATATGTTTCTTACATATAGCGATGGTAGTAATCGTATTTGGAATTTGTCAAATAAAGGACAAATACTAACTAATGACCCTCCGAAAGCTACTTTTGTGCAACAATATTTTATGAATGAATATAGCTCGAATAATAGTTTTTTCACAATAAATCCGGACAAACTTTTTGTAATAAACACGCTTGATAAAGTAAACTCAAAAACTGAGCAAGTTGACTCCAAAAAGCAAAAACTTTATATTTGGGATATTAAAAATTATGGAAATAAACATCTGGTAAAAAACAAAAAGAAAGACATTTATAGACAATTTTTTATAACTGATACTATAAACATTGTTGAAGTTGTTTATAATGCCACTCATTTGCAGGAAAAATCAATTATTGGAGGCGAAAAAATTCTCGACAGACAAACTGTTTATTCTGCTGATGTTTCTATTTATTCGTTGAATAATAAGATTAAAAAGCGCAAAATCAGTACAAAAAAATTATTTCTAAAAGATAATTTCTCGATTGAGGGTGATGTGTATTTTGCAAATATTAGTCCCGACGGTGAATTTTTTATTGATTTTAAAAACTCTGAAAATGGGCAAATTTGCGATTTGTGGGATTTAAAAATGACTGATAAAATTTCTACTGTTCTGTTAGACAGAGAGTATGATTTTGGTGGATTTAGTCAAAGTGGCACTTATTTTTATATGGCTGATAATGAAACATCTATCGTTAAAATTTATAAAACATCAAGTCAGGAATTACTTGATTCTGTAGTTGGAATTATTCCTTTTGTTTTTTCAAAAATTGAAGAAATATGCGCCTATACCGACAATGAAAAAAATCTTTACTTGTACAATTTTAAAGAACATAAACCTATTTTTAAGGTTCAAACAGGACATCAAACCAGAATATCTGATATTAAATTTAATTCTCCATACGATTTTATTGCAACTACTGCTTATGATGGATTAATTAAATTTTGGTCGGAAAAAACAGGAGAACCTTTGATTAGCCTTGCTGCTTTTGATAAAAGTGATTTTATTTATGTTTCACCTGAAAATTATTATTATTCCACAAAAGGTGCAATGAAATACATTAGTTTTTTATTAAACGAAACTCTTTACACATTCGACCAGTTTGATATAAAATATAATCGCCCTGATACAGTATTGTCAAAACTTGCGTATGCAACTCCTGACGAAATTGAAATTTACAAAAAAGCCTATGAAAAAAGGGTTAAGAAAATGGGTTTCAGTGATTTTGTGTTTGATGAAACATATCATATTCCCGAAATTTCAATTGTTAATATCGATGAAATTCCTATTTCAACAGACAATAGGACTATTTCTGTAAAAATAAAAGCTGTAGACTCGATTTATAATTTAGATAGAATAAATATTTGGGTTAATAGTGTGCCAATTTTTGGAGTTAAAGGGGTAGATATACGTGAGCTAAAAACGCACAATTATTCCGAATCTTTTGATGTAAATCTTAGTAGCGGAAAAAATAAAATTGACGTAACAGTCATAAACACAAGAGGTTCAGAGTCGCTCAAAAAAAGCTTTTCTATTGTTTGCGAACAAGAATCTAAGCCGGAATTATATATTGTTGCTGTTGGAATTTCAAACTATGCTGATACTTCTATGAACCTTGATTATGCTGAAAAAGATGCTAATGATGTAATAAATCTTTTTTCAAAAAAGAATAAAACATTTGAAAAAGTTAATACTTTAAAGCTTGTAAATGAACAAGCTACCCGCAAAAATATCTTGGCATTGAAGGAAACTTTGAAAACCACAAAAGAAGATGATCAGGTAATATTATTTTATGCCGGTCACGGCTTACTTGATGATAATTATAATTATTTTTTAACAACTCACGATTTTGATGTTTTTGACTTTTTTAATTCAGTTGTAACGTATGATGAGTTTGTAGGATTGATGGATAGCATTCCTGCCAGACGAAAACTTGTTCTAATTGACGCTTGTCACTCGGGTGAAGTTGACGAAGAAGGTGATCAAACTAATGAAGGAGCAGTTAATGTGAATTCTGAATACGAATCACACGGAGAAAGAAGTCTTTGGAGTCAGGAATTTGGCGATATTCCAAAATTTGGCTCGCAAAATTCTTTTGAATTGATGAAAATGATGTTCGCTGACTTGCGTAGAGGTTCGGGAACTACAATTATTTCATCAGCCGGAGGTCAGGAATATGCTTATGAAAGCAAAAAAATCCAAAACGGTGTTTTTACTTATGTGTTAATTACCGGATTAAAATCCAAAAAAGCAGATATTAATAAAGATGGAAAAATAATGCTTTCTGAGTTACAAGATTACGTTATGAAAACTGTAAGCGAGTTAACAAGAGGTCACCAAAACCCCACAAACCGCAGAGAAAATTTAGATTACGATTTTATAATTTGGGAATAGACAATTTTCAATATGTAAATTTGTAAATCAGGGAATCTTATCAATATGTAAATCATTTAATATGTAAATCGGTGAATCAGTGATTCTTTCAATCATTCCTTCATTCTATTGTTCTATTATTCTGTCATTCTATTATTCAGTTAATTCTATTATTCTATCATTCTGTTAATTCTATTATTCTGTCATTCTATTATTCAGTTAATTCTATCATTCTATTATTCTATTATTCAGTTAATTCAATCATTCAGTTAATTCTATCATTCTCTCTTTCCTTCATTAATTCTTCAATTTCATCTGCTTCGATAGGAATATCAACCATTAAATCTATGTTGCCTTTTTCTGAAATTAGAATATCATTTTCCAACCGAATACCAAAACCTTTTTCTTCTATGTAAATGCCTGGTTCATTTGTTAGAATCATTCCGGCTTTCCAAGGAGTGTCATTTGTACCTACATCATGAACGTCCAAACCCATAAAATGACCGGTTCCGTGCATGAAATATTTTTTATAAGCTGGCCAATCAGGATTTTGATTTAAAATATCAGTAGTAGTAATCAAACCGAGTTCAAGTAGTTGGTTTTCCATTATTTTGCCAACTTCAAGGTTCCATTTGTTGATTGTCATTCCGGGTTTCATCAATTTTGTGGCTTCACGTTGAACAAAAAGTACAGAATTATAAACTTCACGTTGAAAATCGTTGAATTTTCCGTTTACAGGAATTGTTCTGCTTAAATCTGCCGCATAATTCTGGTATTCTGCACCAAAATCCATCAATACTAGCTCTCCTGAATTACAGATTTTATTGTTTTCGGTGTAATGTAAAATGCAATTGTCAGTTCCTGATGCTACAATAGGGTGGTAGGCATGATTATAAGCTTGTTGTCTTATAAATTCGTGAGTAATTTCAGCTTCTATTTCGTATTCTCCAACTCCGGGTTTTAAAAATTTGAGCACTCTGCCAAAAGCATCTTTTGTGATTCTTATTGATTCTTTGATTATTTCAATTTCCTCTTCAGATTTTATCAGGCGATTTTTTATAATAATTGGCGAAAGTCTTTTGAAATTATGTAGTGGAAACCTGAAGCGCAGTTTTTCAATAAATCTGTAATCGGCATCATCGTAAAAACGATTGTACTTTAAATTTTCATTTGTGCTAACGTAAATATCATTTGCATAATATGTTAAATCGCCGGCAATTCCGTCAAAGTCATCAGTGAATTTTATGTTTTCAATGCCTGAAATTTCTTTGGCTCTTTCTTTTGTGAGCTTATGTCCTTCCCATATTTCTTCTAGTTTGCTAGCTTTTCGGATAAATAATATTTCTTTTTTAGAATCGTCAGGATGAGAAGGATTTAGCATTAAAATTGTTTGTTCCTGATTAATTCCTGTTAAATAAAACAAATAAGAATTTTGATGGTATTTAAAAGTTTGGTCTCCTGAACGTGGTAATTCATCAGCAGCAACAACAAATGCAATAGATTTTTCGGGTAATTCGTTGAATATTTTTTCTCTGTTTTTTTTGAAGAAATTAGGTGATAATTGTTTCATTTTATCAGGTTTTTTAGAAATTATTTGTTTAAAATAAGTTTAAAATCTGCTATTGCAATTGCAGTAACAGCCTCGATTATGACAGGAATACGTAGAGCGATGCAAGTGTCGTGTCTGCCTTCTATTTTGAGTGTTTCAATTTTTTTTGTTTCAAAGTTAAAAGTTTCTTGGTTTTTTCCAATGCTCGAAGTAGGTTTAATGGCAACTTTGAAAATTATTTCATTACCATTTGAAATTCCACCGTTAATTCCTCCGGCATTGTTGGTTTTTGTTTTTCCTATTTCGTTTAAAATAAGGTCGTTATGTTCGCTCCCAGTCATTTTAGCAGATGCAAAACCGGAACCAAATTCAATTCCTTTTACTGCAGGAATTGAAAAAACAAGATGACTGATAACTGATTCAATAGAATCAAAAAAAGGTTCCCCAAGTCCAATTGGCATATTGTTAATTGTGCATTCAACAATGCCACCTATAGAGTCATTTTCTTCAATTGCTTTTTTTATAGCTTCTTCAAAGTCTTTTGAACCGCCAATTTCAGTAATTTTAGCTTTGATTTTTATTGGGGAAATAATTTTTTTTGCAATTACTCCGGCTGCAACCAATCCAAGTGTTAATCGTCCTGAAAAATGTCCGCCTCCTCTGATGTCTGTAAATCCCGAATATTTATTTTTTGCCACAAAATCAGCATGTCCGGGACGAAGATGATTTTTTAAACGGCTGTAATCTTTTGATTTTACGTTTGTATTCTTAAAAATGATTGTAATTGGCGAACCTGTTGTTTTTCCTTCAAAAATACCGCTCAATATTTCAGGAATATCGTCTTCAATTCTTGTTGTCGTTCCAGTCGAGCCGCTTTTTCGTCGTTGTAAATCAAAATTAAAATTGGTTTCTGATATTTCTATTCCAGCCGGACAGCCATTAATAGTAATACCAACAGCTTTTCCATGTGATTCTCCGAAAATTGAAATTTTGAATATTCTGCCAAAAGAATTCATTTTTTTACAAGTTTGGTTATTGTTCGTGTATTTAAAAGAATGAGTTGTTTTTTGTTTGTCAAAAACTAAATGCCAAATTTACCAATTATTATTTGTGTTTTAAAAAGTCTTGTAGAAATTATTTAAATTCTTATTTAGATTTGTTTTAAATTACTTAAATATATTATTAAACATTCATATATAAAATTACCTACATTATTTTTGCGACTACCTAATGTCTGACGGTTTTTAAAAACTTTAATACTCAATAACTTTATAATTAAAATACATGAAAGGATTTTTAAGTTCATCAATCGGAAAAAAGCTACTAATGAGCTTGTCCGGACTATTTTTGATAGTCTTTTTGTTGGTTCACTTAACTGTGAATATAACTATGCTATTTGACCCTATTGAAGGGAAAGTGTACAACACAGCAGCTAATTTTATGGGAACTAACCCAATAATGAAAGTTATGGAACCAATTCTTGCTTTTGGGTTCTTTATTCATATTCTTTATGGATTTATAGTTCAGTTTAATAACTGGAAAGCAAGAGGAAATAATAAGTATGCTGTTGTTAATCAGAAAGATAGTAGTACATGGGCTTCCCGAAACATGATTTGGCTTGGGATTTTTGTTTTTGCTTTTTTAGTAGTTCATATTATTAATTACTATGCTATTTTGAAATTTGGAGAACCTCCTTCAACTCATGTTGGTGGTGTTGAAATGCATGACACGTTCAAATTAGTTTCAGATTTATTTGCTATTTGGTGGTACGATGTAATATACATTATAGGGTTTATTGCACTTGGTTTGCATTTACATCACGCATTATGGTCAGCTTTTCAAACTATTGGTTTAAATAACAAACTTTGGAGACGCAGACTGGAAGTTATCGGAGATATTTATACAGTAATCGTTGTTATCGGGTTTACTATTATTCCTCTTTATTTTCTTATTTTTTAATAAACGCTAAAATTACAAAACAATGATAAATTTAGATGCAAAAATTCCAAAAGGCAAACTTGCCGAAAAATGGACTAATTATAAAGAACACCAACAACTTGTTTCCCCAAATAATAAAAGAAAAATTGATATTATAATTGTTGGAACCGGTTTAGCCGGAGCATCTGCTGCTTCTGCGCTTGCTGAAATGGGGTTTAATGTAAAAGTTTTCTGTTATCAGGATAGCCCTAGACGAGCTCATAGTATAGCAGCACAAGGTGGTATAAATGCTGCCAAAAATTATCAAAATGACGGAGATAGTACTTACCGTTTGTATTATGATACAATTAAAGGTGGTGACTATCGCTCAAGGGAAGCTAATGTTTACAGACTTGCGGAAGTAAGTTCTAATATAATAGATCAATCTGTTGCAACAGGAGTCCCTTTTGGTAGAGAATACGGCGGTACTCTTGCTAATCGTTCATTTGGTGGCGTGCTTGTTTCTCGTACTTTTTATGCTCGTGGTGCTACCGGACAACAATTATTATTAGGTGCTTATAGTTCTATGAACCGCCAAATAGCTCTTGGGAAAGTAGAATTATTTACTCGTTCTGAAATGATGGACGTTGTTATAGTTGATGGTCGAGCAAGAGGTATTGTTGTGCGTGACATGATAAACGGTGAAATTAAAAGTTACTTTGGACATGCTGTTGTTCTGGGAACGGGAGGATACGGAAACGTATTTTATTTATCTACAAATGCAATGGGCTCAAATGGTAGCGCTGCTTGGAAAGCGTATAAAAAAGGTGCTGCTTTTTCAAATCTTGCTTTTGTCCAAATTCACCCAACTGCTATTCCACAACATGGTGATTATCAGTCAAAACTTACTCTAATGTCTGAAAGTTTACGTAATGATGGACGTATTTGGGTGCCTGCTAAACTTGAAGATGCCGAAGCTATTAGACTTGGACAAAAGAAAGCTATTGATATTCCCGATGAAAACAGAGATTTTTATTTGGAAAGACGTTATCCTGCTTTTGGTAATCTTGTTCCACGTGATGTTGCTTCAAGAGCAGCAAAAGAAAGATGTGATAAAGGTTTTGGTATCGAAAATAATGCAACTAAAGAAGGTGTTTTCCTTGATTTTAAATATGCAATTGAAAGATTGGGCCAAAAAACAATCGAAGAACGATATGGAAACTTATTCCAAATGTATGAAAAAATTACCGGAGACAATCCTTACGAAACTCCGATGAAAATATATCCCGCAATTCACTACACAATGGGTGGTTTGTGGGTAGATTATGAACTTCAATCAACATTACCCGGATTGTTTGTGACAGGTGAAGCTAATTTCTCTGATCACGGGGCAAATAGACTTGGTGCTTCTGCTCTTATGCAAGGGCTTGCTGATGGATATTTTGTGTTACCTTATACTATTCAGAATTATCTTGCAGATCAATTTAACGTTGAACGTATGCCAACTGATTCTCCTGAGTTTAAAAAAGCAGAAGATGAAGTTAAAAGTCATATTGATAGGTTAATGAATGTAAAAGGAAAACGCTCAGTTGACTCTATTCACAGAGAACTTGGTATTATAATGTGGAATAAAGTTGGAATGGCTAGAACCGAACAAGGTTTAAAAGAAGCAATTGAAGAAATTAAAACATTGAGAAAGGAATTCTGGGAAAATGTTGAAATTCCAGGAACTACTGATACTTTAAATGTGGAATTGGAAAAAGCTAATAGAGTAGCTGATTTTCTTGAACTTGGCGAACTTATGGCTCGCGATGCTCTCAATAGAAACGAGTCTTGTGGTGGTCATTATCGACTTGAATATCAAACAGAAGAAGGCGAAGCTTTACGTAGAGATGACGAATACATGTTTGTTTCTGCCTGGGAATATCAAGGCGAAGATAAAGAACCTGTAATGCACAAAGAACCACTTATTTTTGAAGAAACAGAAGTAAAAGTTCGTAACTACAAAACAGCCAAATAGTTGTCAATTTACAATTAATAATTTAAAATTAGAGAGCAATGTCAGAAAAAAATATAAATATAAAACTTAGAGTTTGGAGACAAAATGGACCAAACGATGCCGGACATTTCGATAATTATGAAATGAAAGAAGTACCAACTGCTGCTTCGTTTCTTGAAATGCTGGATATTTTAAATGAAAAATTATTATCGGAAAGTATTGAACCTATCGCATTTGATCATGATTGTCGCGAAGGAATTTGTGGAGCGTGTAGTCTTTTTATAAATGGACGTGCCCACGGACCTGACAACGCAGTCACAACATGTCAGTTGCACATGCGTAAATTTAAAGATGGTGATACAATTACTATCGAACCTTGGAGAGCAAAAGCTTTTCCGGTAATTAAAGACTTATTGGTTGACAGAACAGCATTCGATTTAATTCAGCAAGCCGGTGGTTATATTTCAATAAATACAGGAAGTGCGCCTGATGCAAACGCAATGCCTATTAATAAAGATGTTGCTGAAGAAGCTTTTGATGCTGCCGCATGTATTGGTTGTGGTGCTTGCGTTGCTACTTGCAAAAACGGCTCTGCAATGTTATTTGTCGGAGCAAAAGTTTCTCACTTAGCTTTGTTACCCCAAGGAAAAGTTGAAGCAAAAGAAAGAGCACAAAAAATGCTTGCGAAAATGGATGAACTTGGTTTTGGAAGTTGTTCAAATACAGGTGCTTGCGAGGTTGAATGTCCGAAAGAGGTTTCTATTTCTTTTATAGCTAAACTAAACAGAGAATATATTGTAGCTAATTTAAAAGATTAAAATAGTTGAAAAAATGTTAAAAGCGGTTGTCTAATTAAATGATAATCGCTTTTTTATCGTATATTTGTTTTCAAATGTGATTTTATGCCCATTAATAAAATTTTATTCAATGATATTAACATTGAATTTTCTGTTGAAGGAGAAGGTAAAGTAATTGTTCTTTTACATGGATATATGGAGTCCTTGAGTGTTTGGGAGGATTTTGGAGCAAAATTAGCCGAAAACTATAAAGTGATTTCAATAGATTTGCCCGGTCATGGTAATTCAGGAGTCATTCAAGATGTTCATTCTATGCAAATTATGGCAGAAGTTGTTGATGAAGTAATGGTTTTTTTGCAAATAGATAAATTTACTTTGATTGGTCATTCAATGGGAGGATATGTAACACTTGAATATTTGTCAAAATATCCTGAAAAAATAGAAGCATATTGTCTATTTCATTCTACTCCTTTTGCTGATACTGATGAAAAAAAAGAAGAAAGAGAAAGAATTGTTGACCTAATTCATCAGGGGAAAAAAGTACAGTTGGCTAAAAATCATGTAGAAAAAACATTTGCAGATAAAAATATTAATATATTTGCAGGCGAAATCGGTTTTTTGAAAGTAATAGCGGTAAATACACCCGATAATGGTATAGTAGCAGCTTTAAGAGGAATGAAAGATAGAAAAGATCATTTTGAAACAATGATTTTATCAAAAGCGCCATCTTTGTGGATTTTTGGCAGAAAAGATAATTTTATCGGAGTTGATTCTGTTTCTAATATTCAGGTTCCTTCAAAATGCAAAATAATTATTTTGGAAAATTCAGGTCATCAAGGATATATTGAAGAACAAAAATATAGTATGGAAGTTGTTGCAGATTTTTTAGAGCAAATTTAGTTATATGTTTTTATTGAACACATAATTATACAAGTTTTTTAAAATCTATTGATAAAAATCATTATTTCAATAACATGTTGATTATCATTGTTTTGTGTTTTTTATCTAAACAATAAAACTTATATTTTTTTTTGATTAAAAAAAATTTTATACTTTCGGCAGATATTTAATCGGAGAAATGTCCGAGTGGCTGAAGGAGCACGCTTGGAAAGCGTGTGATCGGGTAAAACTGGTTCGTGGGTTCGAATCCCACTTTCTCCGCAGTAACTTTAAAACTAAAAGAATACAATAACAAATAAAAAATTAAACAATGAAAAAGGTTTTAGCATTATTTGCAATTTTAGGATTTTTATTCTTAGGAGTAAATATCAGTAATGCACAGACACCACCTGATGAAGGTACTGATACAATTGCACAAGTAGATACTA
Organism: Bacteroidales bacterium; assembly: GCA_016938685.1. GTDB lineage: Bacteria > Bacteroidota > Bacteroidia > Bacteroidales > JAFGUD01 > JAFGUD01. The sequence continues at coordinate 14,521 of JAFGUD010000222.1, forward strand.
ATGTTGCAGTTAATCAAAATACACCTCAAGATGACTTAGAAGTGGAAGCTGCTGATACTGAAACAGGAATTCACACAGTACTTAAAACTAAGTTTATCGAGGGAGGTGCCGGTTTTATGGGTATTGTGCTTATCGCTCTTATTCTTGGTTTAGCAATTGCTCTTGAAAGAATTATTTATTTAACATTGGCTTCAACTGATACTACTAAATTTATCAAAAAGGTAGAAGCTGCATTAGAAAATGATGGTGTTGAAGGGGCAAAAGAAATTTGCCGTAACACAAGAGGTCCAATTGCAAGTATATACTATCAAGGTCTTTCTAGATATGACCAAGGTGTAGAGGTTGTTGAAAAAGCCGTTTTAACTTATGGTAGTGTTCAAATGGGGCTTCTGGAAAAAGGACTTACTTGGGTGGCATTTTTTATTGCAGTTGCACCGATGTTAGGATTTATGGGTACCGTTATTGGTATGATTTCCGCTTTCGATGCAATCGAAAAAGCAGGTGACATTAACGCCGGTCTTGTTGCAAGTGGTATTAAAATTGCGCTTTTGACTACTGTATTCGGTTTGATAGTTGCTATTATCCTTCAAGTTTTCTACAATTATATCACATCAAGAATTGACGGAATTGTTAATAAAATGGAAGACGCATCTGTTACATTGATTGATATGTTAATGAAACACCAACTAAAAAACAAATAAGAGATGAATGAAAAATTAATAAAAAGAATATCTCAAATTTCCGGTTTGGCTGCTATTTCTATTTCAGTTCTTTTGGCTGTAATATATTATATTGGTGTTAGCGATACAGCTAAAGTCGATGCCAACGTTGATTTGATGATGACCTGGACTATTATTTTACTTGTTGTTATCGTCGCATTTGTGTTTCTTGTAGGACCTATCTTATCAATTTTAACTAATCCTAAATCTCTGGTTAAGGGACTTATTTCGATTGGATTATTGGTAGTAGTTTTCTTAATCGCACTTGTTTTTTCAAGTAACGACGTAAGTAAAATTGATCTAGTTAAAGAGGTGGTTAATCTGCCTCAAAAAGCAAAAATAGCTGACATTGGTATTATAAGTTTTTATATTATCACGGGTCTTACTGTTTTAGCTATTTTGGCTTCTGAAGTCAAAAATTTATTGAAGTTATAAATAAAAAACCAATGTTTTGCATTGGTTTTTAAAAAGATAAGATTATGGCACGTAGGTCTTTACCGGAAATAAATGCCGGTTCTATGGCAGATATCGCTTTCTTACTGTTGATTTTCTTTCTTGTTACTACAACAATGCAAGTAGATTCTGGTATTTCCAGAAAATTACCTGCTATTGAGCCTGATGACATTGTGCATCCTCCTGTTAATGAGAGAAATGTTTATGTCGTTTTGATAAACAAGGATAATCAATTAGCTGTAAAAGGCGAACTTATGGAAGTTGAATATATTAGAGATCAGGTTAAAGAGTTTTTCACAAACCCTAGCAGGTTTGAAAATTTATCCGATCAGGTTAATGTAGAAGATAAGTTAACTACTGAGTTAAATAAAGAAAATCCGGATCAGGAAAAGATAGCCACTTATAAGGCAATAATTGAGCAGATAGGGCCGGATGTTACAATTAGTAAGGGAGTTGTTTCATTACAAAATGATAGAGGTACCACGTATGGAAAATATTTAGAGGTTCAAAATGAGATTGTTGGAGCAATAAATGATTTGAGAGATGGTATTTCTAAAGAAGTTTGGGGTAAAAAGTTTGATGAGTTGAACGGAGACCAACAGGAGTTGGTTAAGACAATTTATCCTTTTGCTATTTCTGAAGCAGAACCTAGAAGCTTAGCTAAAAAATAAAAAAAGTTATTATGGCAAAATTTGCAAAAAAAACAAAAGGAAATGCTCCAGCTGTTTCTACAGCCTCATTACCAGACATTGTATTTATGCTTTTGTTCTTTTTTATGGTTTCTACATCTATGAAAGAGGTTACATATAAGGTACAAATAAAGATGCCAGAAGCTAGTGAGTCAAAAAAAATAGAAAATAAATCTCTTGTTAGCTATATATACGTTGGTCCTCCTACTAAAGCTTGGGAAAATCAATATGGTACTAAGCCCGTTATTCAGCTTAATGATCAAATAGCTAAATTAGAAAACATTGCTCAGTGGGTAGAAGAAGAAAGAAGCGCCAGAGATGAAGCTGATGTTCCAAAAATAACTTTTTCTTTAAAAGTTGATCAGGAAACAGAAATGGGAATTGTTACGGATATTAAGCAGGAATTGAGGCTTGTTCAAGCCCTGAAGATAAATTACTCAGCAAAACGAGTTGTTAGTAAATAAAAAAAAGAGGTTCATTTGGACCTCTTTTTTTATTGATTATTTTATGGTTTTGCCAAACTTTTCCGCAACTCCTTTTAACATAACATCTGTAAGCTTTTTGATTTCGTATTCATTTTGAAGCCCCCAATCGTTTCTTGCCACAGAATCATCAATGCTTGCCGGCCAAGAATCTGCAATTGCTTGCCTAAAATCTGGCTTGTAACTAATACTAAAGTCTGGTAGATAAACTTTTATTTCTTCGTAAATTTCTTTCGGTGAAAAGCTAATTCCTCCCACATTGTAGCTTGAATGAATGCTAAGTTTGTCTTTGTCTGCTTCCATTAGAGAAATTGTAGCCTTAATTGCATCTGTCATAAATTGCATAGGCAAATATGAATTTTCAGTTAAGAAACATTCATATTTTCCGGTTTTGATTGCTTCGTAAAAAATTTCAACTGCATAATCTGTAGTTCCTCCTCCAGGTTCTGTTTTGTAACTGATAAGTCCTGGATAACGAATACTTCTAATGTCCACACCATATTTTTGATGATAATATTCAACCCAGCGTTCGCCTGCCATTTTGCTTATTCCGTAAACTGTATTTGGTTCAGTTACTGTTAGTTGTGGGGTGTTGTGTCGTGGTGTTGTTGGACCGAAAACTGCAATAGAACTTGGCCAGAAAATTTTGTTGATTTCAGGAATTTCTTTTGCCAAATCAAGAATATTCATCAAACTTTCCATGTTGATATTCCATGCTTGTAACGGTATTTTTTCTGCATTTCCGGATAAAACTGCTGCAAGATGGTATATCTGAGTGATTTTATGGCGAATAACAAAATGCACAAGTCTTTTGGTGTCCAGCACATCAAGAACTGCCCAAGGTCCGGCATTTTTAACATCTTCTGCAGGTTCTTTTAAGTCACTTGCAAAAACATTATCGTTACCATATATTTTTCTAAGTTCGGGAACAAGCTCACTTCCAATCTGTCCCGAAGCTCCTATAACTAAAATACGTTCCATAAGTCGTTTTTTTTACTTTGAGCAAAGCTAAATTTTTTTGGATAAGAAAAAAATAACAAAAAACAGGTTTTGAACATTCTTTATTTTTATTAGATTTGTGCTATGACTGAAAAACCTAATTTAAAGTTTGTTTCGTGGTATATTTTAGCTGTTTTAGTGGCAGCTTTTTTGTTTATTCGTCAGTATGTATTCCCTGAAATAAGCTCTTTCCCCGAAAAAGTGCCTGATGGACTTATGTTTTATTCATCTGATGAATTATTTGACATAATTGGCAATTATTCGGCGAAAGAAATTCGTGGATATATTGTTGCTTCTTTAAGTTTCGATATAATATATCCTTTGATTTACGGCACAATGTTGTTTGTTCTTATTTCCTTGGTTTTTAGGTTGTTAAAATTAAAATCAAAATGGGTGTTGATGGTAAGTTGTCTGCCGTTTATTTCTACTTTTTTGGATTATTCCGAAAATGTAATTTTAATTTTTATGCTAAAAAAATTACCTGAATTTAATGAAAATTTAGCGAGTTTTGTCGGCTTTATAACCATGTTTAAATATTTATTCATAGGAATAAGTGTAATTGCCGCCATGATTGTTGTAAATTACACCATTTCTTATAGAATTAGGCATTCTGTGAAAAAATAAGTTATTTATTTTTCAACAAGTTGACCGTTTTTGTATGTGGTTGTGCTGATTTTTTTACCGGTTTCATCCCAAATAATCCATTTTCCGTCAGGTAAATTTTGAGCATAATCAACCGTGTACATTTTTGTTCCGTCTTTGTACCATTCAGTAACTTGTCCTTCTTTTACGCCATTTACATAAGTTTCTTCTAGACTTTTTTTGCCATTTTCAAAGTAATTAATCCATGTGCCATGTTTCTCTCCATTTTCATTATAATAACCCTCCGACAAAATAGATCCGTTTGGAGCATATCTTACTTCTTTTGCAACGTATTCCATGTTTCCGTAGTACTTATAGAAATGTTCCAATTTTGGTACGCTGTCGGTGTAGTACATTATAACTTCCGATTTGATGTAATCATTACATGAAACCAAAATTATTGCTATTAAAGAGATGAAAAATACAAATTTCTTAATCATTTTTGAAAATTTTATTGATTACAAAATTAGAAAAATAAACGCAAACAACACCAATTATTGAGCCTGCTATAACATCGGTAAGAAAATGTTGCATAAGATACATTCTTGAGTAACCGACAAGCAAAGCTAATGCGAAAAAAACAAATTGCAAAATTTTGTTTTTACTGTGAAATAAAATACTCAGAAGTAAAAAAAGAGTAAAAGCTGTTGCTGTATGTCCAGAAGGAAAAGAGTTGTAATTGTGGATGTTTACGCCGTTTACAAAATGAAAATGATAATCGGTATTGTAACTATATTTGAAGAAAGTTACTGGTCGTTCTGAGAAAATTTTTAATTTTAAAATCAGAACTATTCCAAACATTAAAATAGAAGAAAGTAGGGTTTTAAAAGCAAATTTTTTATTTTTAAAAATGGTTGCAAAAAATAGTATTCCAAGTAAATAACCGGTTCCAAGGTGTGTAATGTTTTTGAAAAAAAAATCAAAAAATGGTGTGTTTGATTGGTTGATTACTATCTGAATTTCAGCTTTTGAAAAGAAAAATAACAAACTAGACGCAATTATTACAAAAAGTAAAAAAGAGATTAAAAAATATTTTGTTCCTTTTATTTCCACCAATTTTTTTTGACAAAGTAAATAAATTGAAGTTTAAAATTGTAATTTTTCTTAACTTTGGACTTTAAAATAATGAAATATGAATGATTTTAGCGGAAAAAACATAGTAATAACAGGCGCAAGCATGGGGATTGGTTTAGCGATAGCAAAGGAATTTGCAGAAAAAGGAGCCAATTTGATAATTAATGCTAGGAACGAGGAAAAGTTAAAGGCTGCCGTAACTAAAATTGGTAATAACGTTAATTTTTTTTCGGCTGATTTAGGCAAAAAAGATGAGCTAATTGCTTTTTCTGAATTTGTTTCAAAAGAGTGGGAGTGTGTTGATGTTCTTGTAAATAATGTAGGAACAAATATTCGTAAAGCAACAAAAGATGTTGATTTTGAGGATTATGAAACACTAATAAATACAAATTTAAGTTCAGGTTTTCATCTGTCAAGATTATTATATCCGCTGTTAAAAAAATCAGAACAAGGGAATGTTGTTTTTGTAAGTTCAGTTGCCGGATTAACAGCGCTCAAAACTGGTGCTATTTATACAATGACAAAGGCTGCTATAAATCAGCTTGTTAAAAATCTGGCTGTTGAATGGGCTTTGGACGGAATAAGAGTAAATGCAGTAGCTCCATGGTACATTGCAACTCCTTTGGCCAAACAAGTCCTTGAAAATAAAGATTATCTGAAAGCAGTACTTGACAGAACGCCGATGAAAAGAGTGGGAGAGCCTCACGAAGTAGCATCTGTTGTGCGTTTTTTAGCTTCGCCTGACGCAAGTTATGTAACAGGTCAGACAATAGCTGTTGATGGAGGTTTTACAGTGTTTGGGTTTTAATTGAATTTGTTCTATTTAGCTTTTACCTTAAAGGTTTATTTTTTGAACAAATTGCTTATTTGTGACTAACTTTTTATCAGAAAAGCTTGCTGATCAAAATAATAATAAGTCATATTAGTGATGTGAATATCAAATTATTATGCTTAGTCTTTTTTACAATTTTTCAATAGCTTCAATAAATTCCTCACAAGTTTGATATCTGTTGTCAGGGTTTTTGGCCGTAGCTTTTGTAATAATCTCATTTATTTCAGGATAACGTGGTAATGCCGGAATTGAATTATTTACAATCTGTTCGCAAATATCTGTGTATGAGCTAGTTGATGAAAATGGCGTTTTGTGCGATAACATAAAATACATTAACACTCCAAGTGTATAAATATCAGCTCTTTGGTCAATTTCACTTTCTTGTTTTACTTGCTCAGGACTCAAAAACATTGGAGAAGCAACTTTCATTTTTTTGGGATTATCATATTCGAAAATACGTGCAAGTCCAAAATCCAAGATTTCTACACGTTTGTAATTATCTGCAAAAAAAATGTTTGACGGATCTAAACTTCTGTGCAATAAACCCATTGAATGTCCGTAAGCTACGCCCGAAAGAATCTGTTTGAAGAAGTCTATATTCTGATCTTTTGTAAAATCTTTCATCGAAACAGCAAATTTAAGATTTTGTCCTAAAACTAATTCCGAGACAACTCCAATTGTTTGCGAATCGAGAATATAATCTAAAATCGGAACAACGTTGGGGTGATTAAGCTCTTTTATGATTTTTACCTTTTGCAAAAAATGAGCTTTTAAATCTTCATCTTTGAGCAATTCGGCAGAAAAAATTTTTAATACTACTTTTTTATCAGGTGTGTCAATGTTATAACCGGAGTAAATTACACTCATTTCGCCTAATCCAAGCTTACTTGTGATTTTATAATTTGAAATTATTTGTTCTTCCATGATTAAGTTGTGTTTGTGCTAAGTTATAATATTTAATGCGAATTAAGAGTCGAAAAGTACTAGCAGGTGGAAAACAAAACATCTAATATTCTAATTTCCTGCTCGGGTATTTCAACCATTAATTTACATATTTACAGAATATTTATAGAACTTAGTAGTATTTTTAGTATAGACTACAAATTTTGTCCCAAATTATTCATTAGGAATTTATTTTTCATAAATATAAAAAAAAATCCTCAATTTTTTTACTTTTGCAAGAAATATTTGAGCAATGGAAAAAATAGAACATCTAAAAAAAGTAGCAACACAAGTTCGTCGTGATATAGTTAGAATGGTAAGTGCTGTAAATTCAGGCCATCCGGGCGGCTCTTTGGGCTGTGCCGATTATTTGGTAGCACTTTATTTTGAAATAATGGATCAAACTCCTGAAAGTTTTAATATTGAAGGGCAAAATCAAGATATGTTTTTCTTATCAAACGGTCACATTTCGCCGGTTTGGTACAGCGTTTTAGCTCGTAAAGGATATTTCCCTGTTGCAGAACTTGGAACTTTTAGAAGAATAAATTCTCGTTTACAAGGACATCCAGCTACACATGAAGGATTGCCGGGCATTCACATTGCTTCCGGTTCTCTTGGACAAGGTCTTTCGGTTGCCTGTGGTGCTGCATTATCTAAAAAAATAAATGGCGACAAAAAATTAGTTTTTACTCTTCACGGTGATGGTGAAATTCAGGAAGGACAAATTTGGGAAGCTGCAATGTTTGCTGCCGCTAAAAAACTTGATAATATTATTTCTACAATAGATTTTAATGATAAACAAATTGATGGACCAGTTAGTGAAGTGCTAAACGAAGGCGATTTGGTTGCAAAATGGACTGCTTTTGGTTGGGATGTTTTAACTGCACACGGAAATGACATGGAAGATGTTGTTCGTGCTTTAAATGAAGCCAAATCAAGAACAGGTAAAGGAAAACCTGTGATGATTATCATGAAAACCGAAATGGGAATGGGAGTTGATTTTATGATGCATACACACGCTTGGCACGGAAAAGCTCCAAACTCAGAACAAACCGAAAAAGCCCTTGCTCAACTCGAAGAAACTCTTGGGGATTATTAGGTTGAATGATTGAATAATAGAATAATAGAATAATAGAATGATAGAGTAATAGAATGATAGAATGATAGAATAATAGAATAATAGAATAATAGAATGATAGAATGATAGAATAATAGAATGATAGAATAATAGAATGATGGAATAATAGAATGATAGAATAATAGAATGATTTACATATTTACCGATTGACCGATTTACATATTGAAAAAGATTTACATATTGAAAAATTGAATGTTAAAAGATATTATTAAAAATAACCGTTCGTATCGTCGTTTTGATGAAAACGTTGAGATAGAAAACAGTCTGTTAGTCAGTTTTATAGATGATGCTAGATTTACGCCAAGTGCCAGAAATCAGCAGGCATTGGTTTTCAAAGTTATCTCAGAAAAAGAAGACAGAGAAAAACTATTTCCGTTGCTAAAATGGGCAGGTTATTTGAAAGATTGGGATGGTCCGGTTGATGGAGAAAAACCAACCGGATATATTGTGATTGGAATAAAAAAAGAGCATAGTAGTAATTATATAAACGACTGGACATACACCGATTTGGGCATTTCGGCACAAACAATTCTTTTGCTTGCAGCCGAAGCCGGATTTGGTGGCTGTATGATTGCTGCAATTAACCGAAATAAGATTGTAGAAACATTTGGAATACCCGAAAATATTGAAATAATGATGGTTTTAGCAATTGGTAAACCAAATGAAAAAGTAGTTGTCGAAGAAAAATCAAATTTGGAAGATATAAAATATTATAGAAAAGAAGATGTTCATTATGTTCCTAAACGTACATTAAAAGACATTTTACTTTAGATTTTAATACCTAAAATAGCAATATCATCTCTTTGTTGTTCATTTTTTTGCCAGTTATCAAGCTCACTTATAAGAATAACATTTTGCTCATCCATGTTTTTGTTGCCAATTTGCTGAATAATCTGCATTAGTCTTGGTGTTCCAAATCTTACTCTTTCAGGGTTGTTTTGGTCAATATAACCGTCAGTAGTAAGATAAATAACATCTCCTTTAGAAGCATTAATGTCTGATTCAGCGTATTGTTCATTAGTGTAATTCTGGAAAAATCCGCCAATAGAACGTCTAACTCCTCTAATACGTTTTGCTTGTTTTGTTTTGCGATTATAATATATTAATGGCCTTTTTGCACCTGCATATGTTAACTTTGTTTTTTCTCCGGTATTGTCAATTCTACAAAGGATAACATCCATTCCGTCGGTCATTTCTGTAGAATCAGTTTTAAGCAAGCTAGTTAAACCTCTATTGAGATGTTCAAAAATTTGTTTTGGGGAATAAATTTTTCTTTCAGAAACGATTTCAGAAATCATTCTGCTTCCAATCATCGACATAAGCGATCCAGGAACTCCGTGACCTGTACAATCTATAACAGCAATAAAATGCAAATCTTTTTTAGGCGTAAAATACCAATAAAAATCGCCTGAAACAATATCTTTTGGTCTGTAAAGAAGGAAATTTTCAAAATGAGCAGAAATTTCTTTTAAATTAGGTAAAAGTGCGTTTTGGATTCTTTTGGCATATCTGATACTTCCGGTAATATACTCGTTTTGATGTTCTATATACTGTTTTTGTTCAATTAATTCTTCTTTTTGGGCTCTTAATTCGTGATTAATAGATTGTAGTTCTTCAGACTGAGTTTGTATTTTAGAGTTTTTATCCGACAACTCTTCGCTAAGTCTTTTTTTCTGTTTAAAGTTTCTGTAAATAATAATAACAATAACTAAAACAAGAAGAATTACCAAGCCCATTAGACCCATAAATTTTTTTTGAGATTCAACAGTTCCCTGCAAATTGGATAATTCTGCTTTTTGTTTCTCAATATCTTTTTCTCGCATTGATATTTCATCGTTCAAAGACTCTAGTCTTTTTGTGTTTTCGTCCATCATTGCTTTTTGGTTGGATATTTCCCATTGTTGAGCTTCTATGGAATCTTTTTGTTGCTCCAAAACAAGAAGTTTTTGTTTAAGCACATTTTGTTGTAATGTTATTTCTTCACGCAATTCAAGTAAGTTTTGACCCTGAGTTGCTAAAACATTTTTCTGCTTGTCTACTTCAAATTTTAAGCTGTCTATTGATTTTTTTCTAGTTTCAATTAAAATATTTTGTTGCTGAATTGAAAGAAGTTGCGCTTCAATTTGTTTTGATTGTTCTTCAAGTTTTAATTCTTGTGTTTTTACTATCTCTTTCTCGTTTTCTAATTCTTCTTCTTTTAATTTGTATAATTCTCTAACATCTAATTCTGTTCCGCCAAGAACAAGCAATTTAGGTAAAATATCAAGACCTTGATCTTGAATGTTTTTTTTATTTAATTCAAAACTAATCTTGTTTTCATCAGTGTAAATAAAATTTAGCATAACGTATAAAATACGTTCAGCATCATCAGATATTAGCAAAATTGGCTTTGTTATTATGCTGTAATACAACGATTTAAGCCCGGTATTCATGTCTTTAGTAACAAAAATAGCTTGTGGATTTTGACTTAAAATAAAATCAATATCTGAGTTTGCGATTATTTTGATAGGAAGGTTTCTTACTTTTTTATCACTTTCGAGTAATCTAAGATAAGGAACAACGGAAGTATCGTTACCAAGAACAGCAATTTTAAATTCATCTAAAGAATTTTCCTCAGGCCACTCCATATTTACAACAAAATTGTAGATATAGGCAGCTTTAATTTGCGAATCAGAATATTTCTGAGAAAAAGCAAAAAATGGAGCAATTAATGATATGAATATTAAAATCTTTCTCATTTATAAGTTAAAAATGTTAAAAACATCTAGAAATAAATCTGAATAAATCAAAAAAATAAAACACAAAAAACAGCAATATTAAGTATATTCAATAGTTTGAGAGTAACAAATATCATACAAAAAAAAGAAATAAAAAATTTTTTTTTGTTGATGCAACTTAAAATAGATTTGTAATGTCTAAAAACCAAAAGATGGAGGAAAAAGAGTTAATTAAAAGATTACTCAGAAAGGAAAGAGCAGCACAAAAATATCTTTTTGAAAAGTATTCTGCTTTGTTCTATGGAATCTGTCTTAGATATTCTTATTCTAACGATGAAGCTGATGACATTATGCAAGAAGGTTTTTTGAAAATCATGTATAATGTTAAAAAATATTCAGGAAAAGGTTCTTTTGAAGGTTGGATGAAACGAATAATTATCAATAATGCGATTAATTATTATCATAAAAATTACAAATACAGGCATCATTTTGATGTAGACGAAATTAGAGAAACAAAAACAGAGGATAATTTATTGCAAGAAAGTGATTTTACTTATAAGGAATTATTGACTGTTATCAAAGAACTGCCACCTGGTTACAAACAAATATTCAATCTTTATGCGATTGAAGGTTTTAAGCATAAGGAAATAGCTGAAATGTTGAAAATAAGTGAGAATACTTCTAAGTCGCAGTATCATAGAGCAAAAAAGATTTTACAAGATAAGCTGGAAAAAATTTTAGAACAAAGAAAAAAAGCTCTTAAAAACGCACAAAATTCTAATAATTAAGACATTAACCACAATATATCATGAGCAATAATTTTGAAAATATTTTCAAAAACAAATTCGAGAATTATGAGCAAAAGCCTAATCCCGAATTATGGAGCAAAATTGACAGAAAGCTTACAAAATTAACTGTTTTGAAAATTTCTGCAATTGTTCTGTCTGTTTCTGTTTTTGTAGTATTAGGACTTGTCTTTTTCCCGAAAAACCAGGACAAAACAATTACTTCGCCAAATAACACTTTGACCGAAATAACTAATAATAAATCTGTTAGTGTTGTTGAGAATAATAATATGTTAGTGCAACATTCTAATAATAAAACACTTAAAGATAATGTCGTTATTAGCAACTATCAAAAAACAAAAGTAATTTTTGCTGTAACAAATCCAATTTTTGTTAATATTTCGACAGAAGATAGTTTAGTTGATAATAAAATTAACGATGCTGAAAATTTTAATAAAGGATTTACATTATCTGATGAAGAAGGTTGTTCTCCTTTGACAATTATTGTTGAAAATGAAGCAACTGATTACAAAAATCTGGTATGGAAAATCAATAATCAAGAGTTTGATAATTCTGATAAATTTGAAGTAACACTTGACGAACCAGGAACTTATGAAATAATGTTATCCCGAGACGAACATGGAACAACAAATATTTATAAAGACACCGTTACTGTTCTTTCTGTTCCTTTGGCTGATTTCTCTAATCCAAACGATCTATTTGTAAGTAAAACTGTAGGCTTTGAAAATTTAAGTCAGGATGCTGAAAAATATTCATGGTTTGTGAACAATTTGAAAGTTTCTAATCAATATGAACTTAGCTATAAATTCGATAAAGCAGGGACTTATAAAATATCTTTGATTGCAACAAATTCACAAAATTGTTCAGATACAATTACCAAAGAAATTTCAATAGTAGAACCTGAAATAGATATCATCTTTCCAACAGCATTTTCTCCTAGTAAATCAGGACCAAACGGAGGTTATTATTCAGTTTATGACAATCAGAATATAGTATTCCATCCTGTTTCTAATAAGGATATTTCAGAATATAAACTTTTAATCTACGATAGATACGGAAAACAAATATTTGAAAGTGATGACTATAATATTGGCTGGGATGGTTACTACCAAAGCAAATTAGTTGAAATTGGAGTATATGTTTATCAAACTCAAGGAACTTTTGCCGATGGTAAAAAATTCAGTTCACAAGGTAGCATTACTGTGATATACAACAAATAAACATAAATTTTTAGCAATTATTTAAGTTTCAATCCCCTTTCGAGGGGATTTTTTTAGCTTCTGTAATAAGTCAATGTTTATAAAAATATAATTCTAAGGTTGAGTTGACATATAATACAAAAAAAAATATAAATTTGTCGAAAACCAAAAACATGCAAAAAGACCTGAAAATAAAACTCTGGTATTTGTTTAAAGTTAATAGAAAACAATTTATCTGGATTTACTTGTTTTTGTCCGATTTGGTTGTTTTAGGCGGTGTTTGGGCTTATTACTACAATCCTGTTTTAGAAGAAAATGCATCCTGGATAACAAAATTTTATTTTAATAATGACGTTGTTTTTTGGTTTGTTTTTTTGCTTTATACAATTATAGAAGCATTAGTTTTTTGGAATAATTTTAATAAAGAACACATAAAAATAATCAATAAACAAAATGCGGAATTAGAACAACAAAAAGAAGAAATAGCCGCTCAAAAGGAAGAAATTTCAAGTCAAAGAGATGAAGCTATTGCTCAAAGAGATAAAATAGAAGACCAGAACAAACTTATTACATCAAGTATTCATTATGCTGAAAGAATTCAACAAGCCGTTTTACCTTTAAAAAAGGACCTCGAAAAATCATTCGACAATTTTATTCTTTTTAAACCACGAGATATTGTTAGTGGTGACTTTTACTGGTTCCGAGAAGCCGGAAATGTGAACATAATTGCAGCTGCCGATTGCACTGGACATGGCGTTCCCGGTGCTTTTGTGAGTATGTTGGGAATTTCTTTGTTAAATGAAATTGTAGGAGTGCGCAGAATAATTAAATCAAATGAAATTTTAAACACTCTTCGCACCGAAATCAAAAAATCTCTTCATCAACGTGGCGAAACAATGGAACAACAAGATGGAATGGACATTGCTATTGTTGTTATTGATAAAGTTAAGAAAAAAATCGATTTTTCCGGAGCTAATAATTCTTTGTATTTTTGTACAAAAAATCAATTTGAAATAGCTGATAATAAAAAAGTTAAAGAGTCAATTGGGATTGCTAAAACAAAACTATATGAAGTTAAACCCGATAGAATGCCAATAGGAATTTACACAAACGAAAAAGATTTTAATTCCTTAGAATTTAGCTTTCAAAACGGTGATATTTTATACATGTTCAGCGATGGTTACATTGACCAATTTGGAGGCAAAACCAGACAAAAATTTACGAGTAAACGATTTAAAAGTCTTATTATTGACAATGCCGAAAAACAAATGCATGAACAAAAAGCAATTCTAATTGAAACCCTAAAAAATTGGCAAGGGAAAAATGAACAAATAGATGATATTCTTGTTATGGGAATTAAGTTGAACAGTTAACCAGTTGAACAGTAACCAGTAACCAGTTGAACAGTAACCAGTAACCAGTTGAACAGTTGACCGGTTTACCAGTAACCAGTTGACAGTTGACAGTTGACAGTTGATCAGTTGGCTAGTTGATAACTGAATGATAATTAGACTTATAAACTAAACGACCTCAACCGATAACACAATAACTCAAACTAAATGAACAAATATTTTTTCATAGGCGTAGCAGGTGTAGGAATGAGTGCAATTGCACAATATCTTGCAAATACAGGCAATATTGTTTACGGTTCGGATAGATTATTTGTAACTGAACCAAACCACAAAGTTCGTCAACAATTAGAAGCTGAAAATATTAAAACTTTTGTGCAAGGCGAAGCTAAAATAGAAATTGATACCGATTTTGTTGTTGTTTCTACTGCAATTGAACCAACTGTTCCCGAATATAAACAAGCACTTGATTTGAATATTCCTGTTATTCATCGTTCCGAAATGCTCAAAAAAATAACTCAAAGCAAAAAAACAATTGCTATTGCCGGAACATCAGGAAAATCAAGTACAACAGCAATTCTTTACACAATTTTACATGAAAACGGATTTTGTCCTTCAATGCTAAACGGTTCGGGACTTGCAAGTTTGCAAAAAAACGGTAAAATTGGAAACGCTGCTGTTGGAAAAGGCGACTGGCTTGTAATTGAAGCCGACGAAAGTGATGGAACTCTTGTAAATTACACTCCCGAAATAGGCTTAATTTTAAACATCGATCGCGATCACAAAGAATTTGAAGAATTAGAAAAAATATTCGGACAGTTTGCATCACAAGTAACCGAACAACTTATTGTTAATTTGGCAAACGAACGCTCCAAAAAATTCTCAAACGGCTCAAAATACGATTTTGGAACAACAAAAACTGATTTTTTTGCCGAAAATATCTCACAAAAAGCAGAAGGATTGTACTTTAGCATAAAAAACGTTGATTTTTTCATTCCAGCAATTGGTTTACACAATGTTGAAAATGCAACTTCTGCCATTTCAATTGCCAATTATCTGGGAATCAGTCTTGAAGACATTGCTTCGGCACTAAAAGAATATGCCGGAATTGACCGCAGAATGCAAATTCTTGGTTCAAAAAACGGAATAACTTTTATAGACGATTATGCTCACAATCCTGCCAAAATTGAAAGTGCAATAAAAACAGCTCAAGTTCTTGGAAACAGAGTGTTTGCTTTCTTTCAACCGCATGGTTTTACTCCGCTAAAATTTATGAAAGACGAGTTGATTGAAAAGCTGCAAAATACTATGAGGGCAGAAGATGAATTTTATCTTTCCGAAGTTTTTTATGCCGGAGGAACTGTATCAAAAACAATAACTTCTGACGATGTTGTGGAAGAGATAAAAACCAAAAATATTAACGCTTATTTATCCCAACCACGCGATAATTTTGCACTGCAGATAAAAGACAAATTACAATCAGGGGATATTATTTTGCTAATGGGTGCAAGAGATCCTTCTCTTGGGAAATTTGCAGAAGGACAGTATCTTGAGTTATAAACTGAAAATTTTATTTTGAAAACAAAAACAACTATTTTTGTAATAAATAATAGAACATGATGCAACCTTTTTCTGAAAAAACAATTAAACAGATTTCTAAAATATCTGATTCTCATCATGTTGAGTTTTTATTTCTTTTTGGCTCATCATTAACAAAACAATTTTCTGAAAAAAGCGACTATGATTTTCTTGTGAGATTTGGAGAGTTTGAAATTGAAGAATATTTCGACAATTATTTATCCTTAAAAAACGAATTAGAAAATTTACTTGGTATAAATATTGATCTTTTAGAGTTTCAAACTTTAACAAATCCTTATTTGAAGGAATCTATCAAACAAAACCACAAATTGATTTATGGACGAAAAAATACTAAAATGGCTCTATGATATCTCAACATCTATTGATGAAATTAACATTTTCTTTGAAGACAAACCAAGAGATTTTTTTGAATATCAAAAAAACATAATGTTAAAAAGAGCTGTTGAAAGAAATCTTGAAATAATCGGAGAAGCAGTTAATCGAATTTTAAAAATTGATGAGACTTTTATTGAAAAAATATCTAATGCTAAAGCTATAATTGGTTTAAGAAATTATGTGATTCATGCTTATGACAATGTTTCTGATAAAACATCTGGGCTGTTATTTCTAAACATCTTCCTGTATTAAAGTCGGAAATAGACAACCTGCTTTTTGATAAACAATAAAATGTATTATCAAAAAAACTTTCTTCTTCATTCCACAAAAATGATTACATTTGCAAGATTAATTCTATTTACGATTTCAATAATTAACTAACAATATTTCAAATGGAAAACTTAAGTAAACAAATCAACGAATTAGCTGAAAAGTATAGCCAATACACAGCTGAAAATCTCGCCAAACTTGTAAAAATCAAATCATTAAGCATGGGCGAAAAAGAAGTTCAACACGAACTTAAACGCCAAATGGAAGAAGCCGGATTTGACGAAGTGCGCTTTGACGGACTTGGAAACGTTATCGGTCGCATCGGAAATGGTAAAAAAGTACTTGCTATTGATGCTCACATGGACACTGTTGATGTTGGTAATCTTGAAAACTGGACTTCTAATCCTTTTAGCGGTCATATTGACAATGAATTTGTTTATGGTCGTGGAACAGTTGACCAGGAAGGTGGTGCAGCAGCTTTTGTTACTGCCGGTAAAATTCTGAAAGAACTTGCTTTTGATAAAGATTTAACTATTCTTTTTGTGGGTTCTGTAATGGAAGAAGATTGCGATGGACTTTGTTGGAATTATATCATTGAAGAAGAAAAAATCAGACCTGATTTTGTAATAAGCACTGAACCAACTAATTTGAATATTTATCGCGGTCATCGTGGACGTATGGAAATTAGAGTTTCATTCAAAGGTATTTCTGCTCACGGTTCTGCTCCTGAACGTGGCGAAAACGCTATTTACAAAGCTTCTCGTTGTGCATTGGAAGTTGAAAAATTGCACGAACGTCTTGCTTTTGATGAATTTTTAGGAAAAGGTTCTGTAACTATCAGCGAATTTGTATCAGGAAGTCCTTCTTTATGTGCAGTTTCAGATTATGCACATCTTCATCTTGATCGCCGTTTGACTTGGGGAGAAACAAAAGAATCTGCTGTTGCAGAAGTTGAAGAAATTGCAAAACCTTTGGGCGGAAAAGTTGAAGTTCTTTACTACGAAGAAATTGCTTGGACAGGCTTAAAATACGGCATGGAAAAATATTACCCAACATGGAAATTGGAAGAAAATCATCCTTTTGTTCAAGCTGGTCGCCAATCGTACTTAAAACTTTGGGATAAAGAACCTTTGATTGATAAATGGACATTTTCAACAAATGCTGTTACAATTCAAGGTAAACACGGAATTCCGGTAATTGGTTTTGGTCCGGGTAACGAAGTTATGGCTCACGCACCAAACGAAAAAGTGCCAATCGATCATCTTGTGAAAGCGTCAGCATTTTATGCTATGATTGCTTATTTAATATAAGAAAATAAATTTAAAACCTCTTTATTTCTTGCGAATAGAGAGGTTTTTTTGTTTTTAAATTTTAGTTAGTTTTTTCAAGAGCCTTATTTTTGTTTTTTTATTAATTTTGATTGATTTATATTGGTCAAAATTTTCTTGCCATTTTGATTATTTTTTGCGATTTTTATCTAAATTCTAATCTGTTATTATGAAATCTTTAATCGTATTATTTGTTGTCGTTTTTGTGTATTTGAATTCAATTGCTCAATCTGATATAAAACCGTGGATAACTTCTAATCGAGTTGATTATGCCGGTGTATATCATATCGAACGTAATGATTTTCGGATTTTTATTACAGATGACGATGTTTTTATGCAGATCAGTTTTATTGGTTGGGTTGATCACGAAACAGTTGCTACATTGTTTGAAAACGTTGAAAATGTGAATATTACAGATAATGTGTTGACTTCTGATAATATTTCAGGAGAATTTGTAACTTATCAAAAAGACGGTGAGATTATTTATGCTTTTAGTTGCAAAAATTGTAATGATGAAATAATAGTTGACCAAATGAATTATGATCTTTATGTTCAAGGTTTGTTTCCTGAAGCATCAACATCAATTTTGACTGAAAATAGTTTAATAGATGTACCCAAAGATGAACTTAAGATTATGCGAAATGAAATTTTTGCTCGTTATGGATATATTTTCATTTCCGGTGGAAAAATGGATACATATTTTCGAGAACAAGAGTGGTACAGACCAGAACATGAAAATGTTGACGAATATTTGACTCCAATAGAAATACACAATATTGAAGTTATTCAAAAACTTGAAAATAAATAAATATAGTCCTTTGATTTTCAGCGACATAAGCTGTGGTGTCCACATTGTTTACATATAATGTGGGCTAATTTTTTATTTTAGCGGAAAAACTAATAAAATGAATAGACAAGAGCGACTAAAGTTCTGTAAAGTTTGTAAAAAGCAAAGTTATGATCAGTTAAAAGGCATAATATGTTCATTAACAGACGATTTAGCATCATTTGAAAATTTTTGTGAATATTACGAAGAAGACGCTATTTTAGTAGTTGAGAATAAGAAAAAAGAGGACGAATCTGACTTGGACGTCAATATGGCGTCGCAAGGTAAAAGGCTGGCCAACAGACTTTTAGATTATGTTTTTATACTGGTTTTAGCATTAGTTTTTGGTGTGATATTAGGCTTGATTGGTGTTTTTTTTAATTTTCCTGACGTGTTTAATGAAGATCTGAATTTATTGCAAAGATACTTTTTGGGGTTTATGTTGTCATCTGTTTATTATGTTGTTCTTGAGGCTACTACGGGCAGAACAATAGCCAAATTCATCACAGGAACTAAAGTTGTAAACAAAGATGGCAAAAAACCCGGTTTTACTGAAATTTTGGGTAGAACACTTTGTCGTGCTATTCCTTTTGAAGCTTTTTCTTTTTTAAGTACAAGTTATGGATTACATGATAGATTATCGAATACTAAGGTTGTTAATGTAAAATAGTTCAGTGAAGTATGTTTTAGTCATATTATTTTTTTTAAAGGCAAATTTGTTTGCTCAAAACTATTCGACTTTAGAGGATTCAAGAGATAAAAAAGAATATGAAATTGTTCTAATAGGATGGAAATGGTGGATGGCAGAAAACTTAGCGTATCTGCCGGTTGTTTGTTCTGCCGATAATCCGGATTGTAGCTATTGGGTGTACAATTATTATGGAAATGATATTGAAAAGGCAAAGGAAACCGTTTTTTATAAAGAATATGGTTGTTTATACGATTACGAAGCCGCAACAAATGTTTGTCCGCAAGGTTGGCATTTGTCAACAGATGAGGATTGGCAGTCTTTGATTAACTATATTCGCAAGAAAAAAGAAGGAACAATTTACTCCGATATTTCAGAAAAAAGGATAATTTCGGTAATTTTGAATATAAAATCGATTTATGGCTATAAAACATTGGGAGGAAGTTTTATAAATGCGGGTTTTTGTTCTTTTTTTTGGACATCAACAGAAGCAGATGAAAATCACGTGTTTACAAGATCTTTTTTTTCTAATAAAAATAAAATACAAAAAACTGCAAATCAAAAATTCAGCGGTTTTTCTGTCAGATGTGTAAAAGATTAAAATACTGGTTAATAGATGCGCTAGTTAACCGATTAACCTAATGATTATGAAACAAATAATTTTTTTAACAGGAATTTTATTTTTAATGCTATCATGTAGCAGTCAAAACTCAAAAAACGAAAGTATGGAATTAAAACTACCAAAAATTGGAATGGAATTTTCTCAGTTTTCAACCGAATTTCCGGAAGTAGTAAATAATGAAACAAATGGGAATAGACAGTACGGATACGAAACTCAAATTCAGGGACTTGATGGCGGCTGGGCTTATGATTTCAAAGACAACAAACTGATCTGGTTTATGTACAATTCTTACAATGATCAAATAAATCAGGCGAATTTTGACAAATATTTAGAAGTTACTCAAAGTATAATTGCTGAATTTAAGCAAAAATACGGCGAGCCAACAGAATTAGAATTTGAGAACAAAACATTTATAGATCCTTATATTGAGCATCACTGGGGTTATGATGTAATAAAAGCAGTTTGGCGAACTCCTGAAATGGATTTTGAAATTTCTTTTGACTTTATGGGAGGAAAAGGAGAGTATAATTTTATTTTCAAAATGGAATTTCATGAAAGTGGATACGAGTATTTTTAGGATAATTTAAACCTCAGATTATCAAATAAATCTGTAATTTTGGAAGAAATTATAAAATTAAGAACAGATGAAACGAACATGTAAAAATAATTATTTACACACAAGGAAATGATTATTTTTTCGTGGAGTAACATCTGACAATAATGTA
>JAFGUD010000223.1 GCA_016938685.1 Bacteroidales bacterium
ATCATTCTATCATTCTATCATTCTATCATTCTATCATTCTATCATTCTATCATTCTATCATTCTATCATTCTATCATTCTATCATTCAATTATTCTGTCATTCTATCATTCTATCATTCTATCATTCAGTCATTTCTAAAGATACTTATCAATTGCTTTTTTAAGTACATTTTTTGTTTTTAAACCAACAAGTCTATCAACCTCTTGACCATTTTTGAAAATAACTATAGTCGGAATATTTCTTATGCCTAATTTGTGAGCTATTTTTTGATTCTTTTCCACATCAAGTTTACATATTTTAGCTTTCGAATGATAATCTTCGGCTAAATCGCTTATAATTGGACCTTGAATTTTACAGGGCTGACACCAAGGTGCCCAGAAATCAACAAGAGCAACGTTTCCTGCAATTTTATGCGAAAAAGTGTTGTCATTTAAAATAGTAAGGTTTTCACTTTCAGAATTTGGGTCATAATTGGTTACTTTTTTTCTAAAAGTATATACTGAAAATCCAATGTAAGATACTAAAATAAAAATAATGGCTAATACAATAATTAATCCTATATTCATAGTTGTAATTTTTTTAAAAAAGACCGAGTTTTTGAGGCTCGGTCAAATATATGAAACAGTATTTCAAAATACAGTCCAATTTTGTGATGCTGAAAAAATGTCAGCTTAATTATTTTACTTGTAATACTTGTTCAATTGCGTTAACATAACCCTCTTTTTCCATTGCTCCAACAGACATTTGAGGTTCTCCACTGGCAGGAACAAATAAAACAGAAGGAATGCTTTGAATACCGAAAACATTTGCTACTTCACCTTCATTATCAACATCAACTTTGTAAAAAGCAACTTTTCCTTTGTATTCTTCGGCTAATTCGTCCATAATTGGGGCAACCATTTTACAAGGGCCACACCAGTCTGCATAAAAATCTACAATACAAGGCAAAGATCCTTGATAATTCCATTCTTCGTTATTCATATAATCAAAAATATTGTTTTTAAATTCCTCAGAAGTAATCATGTGGACTTTCCCGTCAGTTGGCGATGGAATTTTATTTGTATTGTCAACAACATCAGTGTTGTTTGTATTGTCTGTAACAACATTATTATCTACAATGTTGTCAGTGTTGTTTTGGTCTGCATTTTCTACATTTTCTACAAGGTCTTTACCATCTTTTTCTTTATTTTTGTCATTACAACTAGAAAGGGAAAATCCTAATGTGAAAATTGTTATTAACGTTAAAATGAATAGTTTCTTTTTCATAAATTTAATTTTTTTAATTTGTCATTTAATTTTTGGTTTGCTTAATTACAAAAACCATGCAAATATTAAATTTTTTGTATATAATAAAAAATAAAAAAAGTCTTCAATTTTTTGAAGACTTTTATGCGTTTTAACCCAAGAAAGATTTCAGTAGTTTACTTCTGGAAGTGTTTCTGAGCCTTTTAATTGCTTTTTCTCTAATTTGTCTAACTCTCTCTCTTGTAAGGTTGTATATCTCGCCAATTTCTTCAAGAGACAATTGTTCTGTTCCTATGCCAAACGATGATTTGATGATGTCTTTCTCACGAGGAGTAAGAGTAGATAAAGCTCTTTCAATTTCTATTCTAAGTGACTCTAAATCAAGGCTTGAATCAGCATGTGGAGAATCTTCGTTAATTAGAACATCAAGCAAACTATTATCTTCACCTTCAGCAAAAGGAGCATCAACTGAGACATGACGACCTGAAATTTTGACAGTCTTTTTGATTTTATCTTCAGGAATATCTAAAATTTTAGCTAATTCTTCGTCAGTTGGTTTTCTGTGATTTTCTTGTTCAAAATCAGAGATTGCTTTCTTGTATTTAGTAAGTGAACTAACTTGGTTTAGTGGCAATCTGACAATTCTTGATTGTTCATTAATTGCTTGCATGATTGATTGTCTAATCCACCATACAGCATAAGAGATGAATTTGAAACCTCTTGTTTCGTCGAATTTTTCGGCGGCTTTTATGAGTCCCAAATTTCCTTCGTTAATTAAATCGGGAAGACTAAGGCCTTGATTTTGGTATTGTTTAGCAACAGAAACTACAAATCTCAAGTTTGCTCTGGTAAGTTTTTCAATGGCATTTTGGTCTCCTTTTTTAATTCTTCGAGCTAGTTCAACTTCTTCTTCTACTGATATTAGTTCGTATTTTCCAATTTCTTGTAAATACTTGTCCAAAGAAGCACTTTCTCTGTTAGTAATAGACTTAGTAATCTTAAGTTGTCTCATAAATATATGTATGTTTTAGGTTCGGCTCTGAGAAAAAGGTTTGCAAAGATATTAAATAAAATTTACCCTGTTTATTATTAACGAAAAAAAAACCAAAAAGTTTTAAATGTTATGTTTTTTTTAGCATACAAGTGTTTTTATGTTTATTTTTTTAGTTCTGTGAAATTAGTTCTATTATTTTATTGTCAAATTCTGGTTTCGCATCAAATAAAAACTCAATCTCTATTGGTTGAAAATACATTTTTTCTTTAAATTCTTCTTGGAAATCGTAGCTTTTAAGCCTCATTGCATCTTTTTCTGTTGTGATAATAATTTTTTTTAAATCATTTATTTCATTAAATACATTTGTTATTTGGATAATATCTTTTTTTGTAAAATTATGATGATCACCAAAATTCAAATGTGTAACTTTTTGTGAAATATTTTCTTTGATATATTTTAAAAACCCATCGCTATTTGCTATTCCAGTGATTAACAAAAGAGAAAAATCTTTCAAATCTTTCGGTTCGAATGAACTCTTTTCCATAGTAAATACTTTTTTGAGAGGTAAATATTTTTCGGTTGAAAAGAATAATTCCTGAAATGGTTTTAGTTTTATGTTGTCTTTCCAAATTGTTTTTTCAATTGGTTTGATGTTTTTTGGACATTTGGTAATAATAATAATTTTTGCTCTTGTATATTCTTCTTTATTGTCTCGTAGTCTGCCAAATGGTAATAAGTGGTCTTTAAAAAAAGGGTTTGAATAAGTTGTTAATAGAATTGAAAATTTAGGTTTAACTTTTCTGTGTTGAAAAGCGTCATCAAGTATTGTCAGGTTAATTTTTTTTTCAGTTTGAAGCTTGTTAATAGCGTAGACTCTATTTGCACAAACAGCAACGGTAATTTTTTTGAATTTTTGAGCAATTTGCAAAGGTTCATCACCTACATCTATGTAGGAATGATTTTCGGATACATATAAAAAACCTTTTGATTTTCTTTTGTATCCTCTGCTAAGCACAGCAGTTTTGTATGTTGATTGTAAAAGAGAAGCAAGATATTCAGTGTGAGGTGTTTTTCCCGTGCCACCAACAGTAATATTGCCTATGGAAATGGCTTTGTCAAAATACTTGCATTTTAATATGTTCAAATCGTACAGGATATTCCTGATTTTTACCGGAATCGAGTACATTAAGGAAAGTGGATAAAGGAGGAATTTGAACATTTGGACATGATTTATTAAAAGAACGGAAAAGTACAAAGGATAAAGAAAAAGGAGCAAAAGCTCCTTAAATTCTTATTTTTCAACAGCAGATGCTAGATCTGAACCTGCTTTAAATTTTACAACTTTTTTTGCAGGTATTGTAATTTCTTTTTTAGTTTGAGGGTTTCTTCCTTTTCTAGCGTCTCTTTTTTTAACTGCCCAGCTACCGAATCCAACTAGTGCAACACGGTCACCTTTTTTTAACGCTTTTGTTGTTACTTTAATGAAAGAATCTAACGCTTTTTTAGCATCAGCTTTAGTTAATCCAGCTTCTTCTGCGATTGCAGAGATAAGTTCTGCTTTGTTCATAGCTATAAATTTTTATTGGTTAATAAACAATGCAAAAATAAGCTATAAATCAACAATACCAAATTTTTTAGGTATTTTTTTTCGCGAAATGTCCATTTTCAGGCATGAAACGACCATTTTGATGTGCGAACGACCTTATTTGAGGGGTTTACGTGTTTTTGAAAGTTTAAAAGCTTTTTAAATGCCTAACGACTTTAATATGCTATTAAACAGCTTGTTATGTGTGATTATGGTATTAAACAGAGAGGATATTGGTTATTTGTCATAAATAAAATATATCAAAAAAATATTGCTGAAAATTAATTCAAATTTCCTCTTTCTTTTTAAAATTTGTATTTTTGCAGAAAATAATTAAATGAAACATTATCCTATTTTTATTTTTATTTTAATTCTTAGTTCTTGTTACAATACCAGATATTTGAATAGAACAAAAGATTATGCCGAAATTGAAGCTATTACTTATAGTTTGAATAGCGAAGAATATAGATTGCAACCTTATGATTATTTGTATGTAAGTGTAAAATCAACAAATGAAGAAATTAATACTCTTTATGGAAACATATCTAGTACTTATTCTGGAGGGCTTACAAATAATGAATCTAACTTCTTTTTAACAGGTTACCTTATTAATGATTCGGGTTATGTTTTCATCCCAACTATTGGTAAAATTTTGATTAAAGGTAGAACTATTGAAGAAGCCAGAACTTTGATCCAAAATGAATTTTCTAAAATTCTCACCGATGCTGTAATAAATGTTCGATTAACAAGTTTTAATGTTACATTCCTAGGGGCTGTTAATAGAGAAGGACGAGTTCCATATTATCGGGAAAGAGTAAACATATTGGAAGGGATTGGTAGTGCCGGTGGTATTTCCGATTTTGGGGATAAAAAACGAGTTAAAATTATTCGACCTCAGGATTCGGTTGTTACTGTTTATGAATTAGATTTAACAGACAAAAACTTAATTACCCAAAAAGAATTTTATCTTTATCCAAATGATGTTGTTTATGTTCCTCCTAGAAAATCAAAAGATGTTTTAGATTTTATTAAAGATTATTCTACAATAATTACTTTAATCACAGGAACAATAACTACCACATTACTAATAATACAGTTGACTAAATAATGGAAAATAATACAGAACCTCAAAATCAAACTTCAAATCAGATAAGGCAATACCTTGTATTGGCATTGGAATATTGGTATTTGTTTATATTAGCCTTCCTTATTTCAATTGGTTTTTTTCTTTATAAAAACAAATTTGCTTATAATGAATATGGTGTTTATTCTACTGTTTTGATAAAAAATCAAAATTCTAATCCTGAGTTAATAGCCGGAGGTTTACTGCTTTCTCCTACCAAAAACCTTGATAATGAGATGGGAATTATTCTTTCTTATCAAATGGTAAACAAAGTTGTACGAAAATTAGATTTAAAAATTTCTTATTTTTTGGATAATAAATTGGGTTATGATCCCGAACTTTATAAAACTTCTCCTTTCATTGTAGTCCTTGATAGCACTAAAAATCAATATAATTATACAAATGTTGAAATTCATATTATTGATGAAAATAAATACAAAATTGAAATTCCTGACATAAAATATTCTAATAAGTTTTCTTTTGGAGATAAAGTAGAAATTGATCAATTTGGTTTTACTATAAATAAGAACGATAAGAATTTTAGTAGTAATAGTTTGAAAAAATCATATTATTTTTTCATTAATAATGAAGCAAGTTTGACGAACTATTTGAAAGACGAACTAAAAGTTGAGCCAAGTATTGAAGGAAGTACTATTCTTTGGATTTGGACTGAAGGTAAAGTTCCTCAAAAAAGTGTTGATATTCTTAATGCGCTGGTGGGGTTTTACATTGCTGATAGATTAACAGAAAAAAATCAAATAGCTGAAAGTACAATTGATTTTATTGATTTACAACTTCAGGGTTTTTCTGATTCTCTTAAAAAATCAGAAGACAAATTACAGTATTTTAAACAATCAAACTCAATTAATATAAGCGATAATGGTGAAAATCTATTAGATCAAATTCAGGAATTGGATAAAGAAAGGAAACAACTACAAATGAAGGTTGATTATTACAAGTATATGCAGTCTGTTGTGGAAGATAACCCCGAAGATATGCTTGTTATGTCTCCCTCTATTTTAGGTTTTAATGACCCTGTGCTTGAACAATATTTAAGTTCGTTGTCTGAAGCGATTTCTAAAAAGCGAGTGCTTGAATTTTCATTAAAAGAAGATGCCGATTTACCTCCAAATGTTATAAAATCATTGGAAATTGAAAACCTGCAAACGACTATAAATCAGCATATTAAACAAACAATAAAATATACAGACGGGTCTTTAAATGAAGTTGCATCTAAAATCAACGAGGTGCAAAAAGAAATTTACAAATTGCCATTGGCTGAAAGACAAATGTTGCAGATTACCAGACAGTTTGACTTGAATAATGACATTTACACTTTCCTTCTTCAACGGAGAATGGAAGCTGGAATTACATTAGCTTCAAATACAGCTGATGTGAAAGTTATTGACAAAGCAATGATGGAAACAAAGATTTACAAAGGAAGAAATGGCGGAGGAAATTTACCTAAAAACTTACTTATTTCTTTTTTTATAGCTGCATTTATTGTTTTTATGAATGAAATATTGAAAAATAAAATTGAAGATAAATCTGAACTTGAGAAATTAATAAATATTCCGATAATAGCATCTATAAGTCACAACCAAAGAGATTCTCAGTTGCCTACAATCAGGTATCCAAAATCTTCTATCTCAGAAACCTTCAGACTGTTAAGAACAAATTTACAATATACTTTACACGATTCAGAACATAAAATTATAGTGGTTTCTTCAACTATTAGTGGTGAAGGAAAAAGTTTTATTTCTGCTAATTTAGCTGCAATTCTTTCTGTTACTAATAAAAAAGTTTTGATTATTGGTCTGGACTTAAGAAAACCACGTGTTCAACATATTTTTAAATTTGATAATAAAGAAGGTGTAAGTGATTATTTAATTGATAATATTACCTATGAACAATTAATAAAGCCAACAAGTCATAAAAACCTTTTTATTGCTCTTCCCGGTACAGTTCCTCCAAATCCTGCAGAGTTGATTGAATCCAAAAAAATGTCAGAATTTTTGGATAGAGTCAAAACAGAATTTGATTATGTAATAATTGATACTCCTCCTGTTGGAATTGTTGCTGATGCTCTTTTACTAAGCTCAAAAGCTTCTGCATTTTTGTACGTAATTCGTCAAAATTATTCAAGTAGAAGTTCTGTTAAACTATTAAGAGAAGTGACTCAAAATAACCAACTTAAGAATGTAAATATTGTGTTTAACGGGGTTAAAAAATCTGTTACTTATGGCTTAAAATATGGTTACGGTTATGGTTATGGTTACGGTTATGGCTACGGATATACTTATGGACAAGGATACTACGACGATGATAATGAAAAAATAGATAAAGACAAAAGTTGGTTTAGCAGGGTAAATGAAAAAATATTAGCTAAATTCTTTAAAATTTTTAATCGCAAATAATATGTAAAGAGGTTTATTTTTTTCGACCAAATAAGCCTCTTTTTTTAGTTAAATTGTTTTGGTAATCATTTGAATTATCTAAAATATTTTGACCTATTACGCCCCAGCCTGGAAAACCGTTGAAATTTCTGTCATCAATATATAAATCAGCAAGAATTTTTCTGCTAATAGTGTCATCGTAAATTTCTTCGGGGTAATTTTTATTTACCGCATAAAATTCAATCCCATTTTCCCTGCAAAATTTTACTGCTTCGTCCAGATACTCTCCACTTCTGTAAGTCCATAAAATAAGAATATGTCCTTCGTCCTGCAAAGCTTTTAATGTTTCAAATACAAAAGGCAATTTTTTACCTATTTTAGGGTATTTATGTTCTACAATTGTTCCGTCAAAATCAATCGCTATAGTCATATTTCTAAATTTTCTACAAAATTAAATGCTTTTATTCATTTTTTACAAATTTCTTTTTTAAGTTTTATCTTATAAATTTTTTACATTTGCAAATAATTACAAAAATAGAGTTTTTTATAAAATTTTTAAAATGAAAAATCTTCATATTTACAATACTCTCGGAAGAAAAAAAGAAAAGTTTGAACCAATAAATCCGCCAAATGTGGGGATGTATGTTTGTGGTCCAACAGTATACGGAGACGGGCATTTGGGGCATGCCAGAGCTGCAATTACTTTTGATGTTGTTTATCGTTATTTGAAATTTTTAGGTTACAAAGTTCGCTATGTTAGTAATATTACTGATGTTGGACACTTAGAAAATGATGCAGATTCGGGCGAGGATAAAATACAGAAAAAAGCAAGGCTTGAAGAAGTTGAACCAATGGAAGTAGTGCAATATTACACCAACAGGTATCATGAAAATATGCGTAGTTTGAATGTGTTGAGACCGAATATTGAGCCTCATGCTAGTGGACATATCCCTGAACAAATTGAATTGGTTGAAAAGCTTTTGGAAAAAGGTTATGCTTATGAAAGTAATGGCTCGGTTTATTTTGATGTTTTAAAATATAACAAAGATCATAAATACGGAGTTTTATCTGGCAGAAAAGTTGAAGATTTGTACGAAACAACACGAGAACTTGATGGTCAAAAAGAAAAGAGAAATTCGTTTGATTTTGCACTTTGGAAAAAAGCTGACGAAAAACATTTAATGAGATGGAATTCAAATTGGAGCAAAGGTTATCCGGGTTGGCACCTTGAATGTTCTGCAATGGGGCAAAAATATCTTGGCGAAAAATTTGACATTCATGGAGGAGGGCTCGATTTACAATTTCCTCACCACGAAAGCGAAATAGCCCAAAGCGTAGCTGCTTATGGAAAGGAACCTGTTAAATATTGGATGCATAATAATCTAATAACTATCAATGGTCAAAAAATGAGCAAGTCTCTAAATAATTTTATTACATTGTACGAATTATTTTCAGGGCAAAGTGAATTACTTGAAAAAGAGTATTCGCCAATGACGGTTAGATTTTTTATTTTGCAGGCGCATTATCGTAGTCCGCTAGATTTTTCAAACGACGCTTTATTGGCATCAGAAAAAGGATTTAAAAGGCTTATGACCGCATTGAATACGCTTGAAAAAATTAAAACAGATGAAAAATCAACTGTTGATGTTCTTACTATTAAAAATACAGCTTTTGAGGCTTTAAATGATGATTTTAATACTCCAATTTTAATTTCACATCTTTTTGATGCTGTGAAATTAATCAACTCAATCGAAAGTGGTAAGGAAAGTATATCTAGTAAGGACTTGTTGATACTGAAAGATTTCATGAACGGAATTATATACGAAGTTCTAGGCCTTATCAATGAGGAAAATGATTCAAATACAGAACTCACAGATGATTTAATAAAAATGGTTTTAAATTTTAGGTTGGAAGCTAAAAAAAATAAAGATTTTGCAACTTCAGATTTAATTCGTGATAAACTTGCAGAACTTGGAGTGATAGTTAAAGACAAAAAAGATGGCTTTGATTGGGAGTTGAAAAAATAGAAATAAGTTGATTGTGCATGCTGACAAACTATTTCACAAAGAACAATGCACAATACACTATGCACAATGCACTATGCACAATACACTGTTTAACAAAATTATTTATGAAAATATCTCTTATCGGAAACGGGAAAATGGGCAAGGAAGTTATTAAAATGGCTTTGGAAAGAGGTCATGAGCTTGTTCATGTTTTTGACGTAGACAATATTAACGAATTTACTGCTGAAAATTTGCAAAAAACTGATGTTGTATTTGAATTTACTCAACCCGAATCTGCTTTTGATAATATTACAAAATGTTTAGACGCAGGAGTTCCTTGTATATGCGGAACAACAGGTTGGCTCGATAAAATGGAAATTGTAAAAAAAAGATGCACCGACGAAGAGAAAACATTTTTTTACGCATCAAATTTTAGCATTGGAGTAAATATTTTGTTTGAAATAAACAAGAAGTTAGCTCAACTGATGAATAATTATTCAAATTACGATGTTTCAATTGAAGAAACTCACCATATTCATAAATTAGATGCTCCGAGTGGAACAGCTATTTATATAGCAAATCAGATAATTTCTGAAATAGATAGAAAAAATTCTTGGAAATTAGATCAAGCAAATAATAAAGAGATTAAAATAAATGCAGTCAGAGAAGATGAAGTGCCTGGAACACACACGGTTATTTATGATTCTGATGTGGATTTTATAGAAATAAAACATTCTGCCAAAAATAGGAGAGGTTTAGCTTTTGGAGCGGTTTTAGCAGCAGAATATGTTCAAAATAAGAAAGGATTTTTCACGATGCAAGACCTTCTAAAAAATTAAATTATGCAAAACAGAATTGTAGAGATTATTTATTCAAAATTTGAGTATGAAAATGGGTATAAGTTACCTGTTGACATGAATGTCAATAAAAGAGTTCAGGAAGTAGCAAAAAAAGCAGTTGAAGATTTAAACAGACTTGGAAAAGCGGATATTAATTTGCCTTTCATTTTTGCAGATGAACAAGGTCCTAAACACATTGCTTTTTCAATCGATAAAAGCGAAATAGAAAATTATGATTTATTCAGAAATCAAACTCAGCATAATAAAAATGAACAAAGTCGTTTTTTGAATAACGTTCATAATCAAAAATCTAATGATATAGATCCTGATAGTTACATAAAGTCACTAATGCAGCAACGAAGTGGTAAGAAGAAATTTGAAAAGAAATCTTCGTCTCTTTTTGTTGGTATTGTTATACTAATTTTGCTAGGCTTAATTTTGGCAGTAGCAATGGTTTTTAATATTATATAGGTCCTAGATTTTAGAATGCCAATTGAAAATTTGAAATACTTAATAACTTTAAGAATATACTGATAATGAGTGTACATAGCGATAGCAGTGTGAAAAAAGTAACAACACATGTGTTGCAAAATATGAAAAAAAGTGGAATTAAAATTTCGATGTTAACAGCATACGATTTTTCAACTGCTTCATTAATAGACAATGCAGGTATTGACGTAATACTTGTTGGTGATTCGGCTGCAAATGTTATGGCCGGATTCGAAACAACATTACCCATGACTCTTGACGCAATGATTTATCATGCCTCTTCTGTTGTTAGAGCAGTAAAACGAGCGATGGTTGTTGTGGATTTACCTTTTGGATCTTATCAGGGGAACTCTAAAGAGGCATTGCTTTCTGCTATCAGAATTATGA
Organism: Bacteroidales bacterium; assembly: GCA_016938685.1. Lineage (GTDB taxonomy): Bacteria > Bacteroidota > Bacteroidia > Bacteroidales > JAFGUD01 > JAFGUD01. The sequence goes on from JAFGUD010000223.1 coordinate 11,066, forward strand.
AAGAAACAGGAGCAAATGCAATAAAAATTGAAGGAGGCAAAGAAATTATTGAATCAGTTTCAAGAATTCTTTCTGCCGGAATACCGGTTATGGGGCATCTTGGGCTTACTCCTCAGTCAATCAATAAATTTGGTACTTATGCCGTGAGAGCAACAAGCGAAGAAGAAGCCAGAAAACTTATTTCTGATGCACTTTTGTTAGAGGCAAATGGCGTTTTTGGACTTGTACTTGAAAAAATTCCCGCAGATTTAGGCAGAGAAGTCTCTCAAAAACTTTCAATTCCTGTAATTGGAATAGGAGCCGGAGGAAAAGTTGACGGCCAAGTGCTTGTTGTACATGATATGCTTGGTATTACTCAGGAATTTTCACCACGATTTTTACGAAGATATCATAATCTTTCAGAGGAAATACAAAATGCTGTAAAACAGTATATTACAGATGTTAAAAGTGGTGATTTCCCTAACGAAAACGAACAATACTAATTTTTTAATTTGGTGATTTGGTGTTTTTTTAATTTGATAATTCTATTATTCTATCATTCTATCATTCTATTATTCAATCATTCAGTCATTCAATCATTCTATTATTCAATCATTCAATCATTCAATCATTCATTCTATATTCATAAGACGTGAGCACAAAAAAGATTGCAAAAATAATTTTCTCTTTTCTGATTATCTTTCCTTTTCTTACATTTTCTCAAGAAAAAAAAGTTCCTGAATTTAGAGGAGTATGGGTAACAACAGTTAAAATGCTTGATTATCCGTCTAAAAGAAATTTGTCTTCGGAACAATTAAAAGCGGAATATATCAGAATAGCAGATTCTTGTCTTGCAATTGGTGCAAATGCTATTATTTTTCAAATCAGACCTGCAGCTGATGCTTTTTACGATTCCCCTTACGAATTATGGTCTGAATGGCTTACCGGAAGACAAGGTCGTGCCCCAGACCCATATTTTGACCCGTTGGAATTTATGATTGAAGAAACACACAAACGCGGAATGGAATTTCATGCGTGGATAAATCCTTATCGGGCAATAGCAACTACCGGTCACGCAAATATTGCTCCTAATCATATAACCAAACTTAAACCACAGTGGTTTTTTGATTATGATGTAAACAGGTATTTTGACCCGGGAATCCCCGAAGCTCGTCAATATATTGTGATGATAATTTCCGATATTGTAAGGCGTTACGATATAGATGGTATTCATTTTGACGATTATTTTTATCCTTATCCTGTTAGAAATGAGCAGAATCAGATAATTGACATACCTGATTACAATACATATAAAAAATACGGAAAAGGGTTTTCTAATATAAAAGATTGGCGTAGAAATAATATAAATATGCTTGTTATGGAGGTTCACGACTCTATTCAGGCAATAAAACCTTGGGTTAGATTTGGAATTAGTCCGCCCGGAGTTTGGCGAAACAAAGGATATGATCCCGAAGGTTCTGCTACTCTTGGATTAGCTGCTTATGATTGGCTTTATGCAGATGTTTTACTTTGGTTACAACATAGATGGGTTGATTATGTTGCGCCACAATTATATTGGGAAATTGGTCATCCCAGGGCTGATTTTAATGTTCTTGTTAACTGGTGGGATAAACATACTTATGGAGTTGATTTGTATATCGGCTTAAATATCAACGGGATTGATGCAACTCGACAGAAAAAAGATTGGGGAAATCCAAATCAGGTGCCACGTCAAATTCAAATTGCAAATTCTTATTCTTCTGTAAAAGGATTTATTTTATATAGATATGGAGGATTAAGTAAAAATCCGCTCGGAATAAAAGATTCTTTGCGGAATAATTATTTTAAAGTTGATAGTCAGCAAGTTATTTTAGCCCAAAATAGTGTTGTTGTGGATACCCATACTTATGTTATTGAGTTAGATACTTCTTCATTCGTTGTTGATTCTGAAATTGATACTATCGCGCCCAAACCACCTATTAATGTTGAGAAATTTAGAATAGGAAACCAAATAACAATTGTCTGGGACGATTTTGATGGAAATATTAGTTTTTCGGACACCTCAAATTTTTTCATTGTTTATGCTTTTGAAGGAAAAAAAATTCCTGAAACTTTAAATTCCTCATTAAGATATAAAGTTGTATTTGAAAATCACATGAGTTTTGAAAGACAAAATAAGTGGCAGATTTTTGGTAAAATTTACACATTTGTTGTTACCGCTGTTGATAATGCCGCAAATGAAAGCAAACCAAGTAAACCTGTCTATATAAGGTTATAAAAAGATTTATTGTCAATATATTGTATTAAAAAGGCGGTAGTTTAAAATAACGTTGATTTTGTTATCTTTGCAAATATATTAAAAAACACTCAAAATGGAAGATATACTAA
>JAFGUD010000224.1 GCA_016938685.1 Bacteroidales bacterium
TTAGTACAGCCACAGCCGGTTATCTTGCCGGAACTAAGTATATTGATGTTTACAACGGAACATATACTGAAATTGTAACCCCGGCAACAAATCTTGGTGTTACAGCTACTGAAAATTTAATTATTCAAAATCATGTTGGGGAAGCTCCAATTATTGATGCTACCGGATTAAACAATGGTGTGTATGTTGGCGATTTGGATTATGTTACGGTTAGTGGTTTTACAATTCATTCTGCAAATGATGCAAATATTTATACTGAAGGTGATTTTAACGTAATTACTTATAATCAAATTTACGGTTCTGTTGCCGGTTCGGGAGTGTTGTTGAATAATGCTGCAACTACTTCTGTATCAAATTGTTTGATAAGAGAAAATTATAACTTTGGTGTTCGTGTTATAAGTTCTAATAATGCTGTTATCAAAAATAATACTATTCTAAATAATGGACACTCTTCTAAAGCTCCTCCTTTGCCCGGTATTTATGATGCTGCAGAGCTTTATATTGAATCAGGGACAGGAGTTGACGTGTCGAATAATATTATTTATGCAAATAATGCATTTGTTAACTTTACTCTAAAAACAGAACCGGGAGTTACTGTAACTTCTGATTACAATACTTATTTTAAAAACGGAAATTCATTTTTAGTTTATTACAATGGTAATGTTTATGCTGATTTAACAGCATGGATAGGAAATGGAGCCGGAGCAAATGATTTAGAAACAGATCCTGATTTTGTTAATGCTGCAAACGATTGGCACATAAAATCTACTGCCGGTTCTTATGCAGGCGGAACATGGCCTCCTTATGCAGAAACAGGTGGTGCTTGGGTTCTTGATGCAACTACTTCTCCTGCTCTTGATGCCGGTGATCCTGCTGATCCATTTGTTAATGAGCCTCAAAGTGGAAATTTAATTAATCAGGGTGCTTATGGAAATACGGCACAGGCTTCTAAATCTGTTGTTGTTGATATTTATTGGGACGGTTCTGTTAGTACTGATTGGCAACTTCCTGCAAACTGGACGCCGGAACAAGTACCTGGATCGGGAAATAATGCAATTATTCCTGTTGGTTGTCCTAATTATCCTATTATTGATGACGGTATTACAACCGGTGTGTGTTTTAACTTGCAAATAGATGCAGGAGGTAGTTTAATTATTGCTCCTAATGGACAAATGACTGTTTACGGTGATATTATTAACAATGCCACTGCTGCCGATTTTGTTATTCAATCTGATGCAACAGGTGATGGTTCTTTAATTGAAACTACTTTGGCTGTTCAGGCTCAGGTTCAAAGGTTTTTGCCTACGGCTGGTTCTTCTGAATGGCATTTCTTTTCATCTCCAATAACATCGGCTCCTATTGCTTTGTTTGGTGTAGGAACTTATGATTATGACGAAATTCAAGATGACTGGTGGACAGGTCCTGATTATTACTTTAATGTTAATTCAGGTTGGTCAGATCCTCCTGTTAATATGCTTGTTGCAAATGGATATATTTGGTATGGTGGGCAACAAACTAAAACTTTTCAAGGTGATTTGAATGCTAATGTTGATTATACTATTCCATTAACTTATACTGTTCACCCCGGATTAGCTGCAAATGGAAATCCTTATGCTATTTATGATGGCTGGGTGCTCGTTGGTAATCCTTATCCTTGTGCTTTAGATTGGGAACTTATTGATATTACAGACGATGTAACAACTACTGTTTATTATTACGACGATAATATAGATAATTATGCGTATTATCAAGTTGGTGGCACTTCAGTTAATGGTGGTTCTCAGTATATTCCTTCAGGACAAGCCTTTTTTATCAAAACTAACGATGCTGTTGATGGTGGGAGTGTTGTTATTCCTGAATATGCAAGAACTCATAATAATCAAGGCTTTTGGAAATCTAAAGCCGATAAGGAAGTTGTTAGACTTAAAGTTTCTTCCGGAAATTATTACGACGAAACTCTAATTCAAGTTAGTGAACTTGCTTCTGATGATTATATGGATAATTATGATGCATTTAAGCATTTTTCTTGGAATTATCTTGTGCCTCAAATATTCACAATGAATAACGATAGAACTGTAAATATGTCTATCAATTCATTTAATTTAGATGAATTTAGAAAAATACTTCCATTAGGTTATAAGTTTGCTCAAGCTGGTGAATACGAAATAAGTATTACTGAAAATACAGCTAAAGAAACTTTCGTGATTATTAAAGATATTGAAACTGAAAACATGACGCTTGTTTCTGAAGACGATAATTATGTTATTACTCCTTCTAATAACTTGACTACTGATCATTTAGAGTTAATTTTGGAAAAAAATCTTGCTCCGCAGATTGTTGATCTGTTAAGTGATGTGCAAATTGATGAATTTTCAGGCTTTAAATTTGTTATTCCTTCTGATTTTTATTCAGATGTGAATATGTTTGACCAAATTACTGTTAGTGCTTCTTTGCCTGACGGATCAGAGCTACCCGCTTGGATTATGTTTAACTCTTCTGATTTTAGTTTTAGTGGTAACGCTTTAGGTGCTCAAAAAATTATTGTTAAAATGACTGTTACTGATATGTTTGGATATTCAGCTTACACCGATTTTGTTGTTGATGTTGTGGGCAATCCTACTATCGCTCAACAAGTTGAAACAAATTTATTATTGTATCCAAGCCCTACCGAAAACTTTGTGTATTTACAAATTTCCGGAGGACAGTATGATTATGATGTTCAAATTTCAACGATGAACGGAGCAGTTGTTTATGAAAAAAATTTCACAAATAAAAAAACTAATGTGATTGATGTTTCTGATTTTGCTGCCGGTGTTTATATGATGACTGTAATTTTTGATGATAATTCAACGATAGTTAAAAAGTTTATTAAAAAATAAAAATATATTAATTGAAAAAATCCTTTCTTTGGAAGGGATTTTTTTATTTTAGGATAAAAAATGAAATATACACTTTTAATAATTGGGATTGTGATTAGCCTTTTTTCTTGTAGAGAAGTTAAATACATAAATCCAAACGATACTTTGGATAATGTTAATATTCAACCTATTGAGGCTTTTAAAATAGCTGAACCTTACATTGAACAATATGCAACTTATTTGTGGAAAGACGAAAAACTTTTAAAAACTCACATTGTGAAAAAAGGAAAATATTATTATATCTCTCGAACAGATTACCCTGCAAAAACAATCTGGTTTTATTTGCAACCGGCTGTTAGAGTTAATTCAAAAAATGGTGATTTCAAATTTATTGAAAAATAAATTTGAGGTTAAAAAATATTTTTCATTAAGGTTTTTTTGAATTTTAAATATAGTTAACAAATTACATGTTTGTGTATTTTTATTAGTTTGGCGTTTAGGCTGATTTTGAGTTTATGTATTTGGGTGAAAAAAATGCTTAATTTGATGTCTGAATTTTAGTTTAATATATCTAAGTTTTTTTTTAGGTGTTTTAAGGTTGCAGAAAACAACTTTTATTTTCTCTTTTAATTATTGAAATTTATCTCAAGTATGCAATCATGTATGTGTTTTTGAGTAAAATATTGTTAAGTGCTTTATTTGGTTATCAGTTATTTAATTCCTCAAAAAAAATTGGTTGTTTAAATATTTAATGTTATTTTAGGTTTTAGTATGAGACTTATTGAAAACACATTAATATTATAATTTATTATGAAAAGGAGCAAGCCGAAAATCCTTTGAAAAAAAGTAGGTAAAACTTAAACAATTTTATAATGAACAAAATTTTTACAAAAATTAGTTTATTGTTTGTCATGGTGTTTCTATGGGGAAGCATTTCAGCACAAACTTTCACATTTACTAATGCTGGAGCAACGGGTAATCAAGGTCCTACTCAAGCACAAGTAAATACTGCATATAGCGGAACACCGTTAGATGGAGCAGTTGTAATTAATACGCAAGGAATTCAGGAGTGGACAGTTCCAGTAACAGCAAGTTATAGAATTGAGGTTTATGGAGCTGCGGGAGGTGGAACAAGCCCAGGTAAAGGTGCAAGTATGATAGGTGATTTTGATTAAATTAGTGGAGAAGTTCTGAAAATTGTTGTTGGTCAGCAAGGAACACAAGAGACTTACATTAGAACTTATTACGCCGGTGGTGGCGGAGGAGGTACTTTTGTAGTATCGTCAACAAACACTCCATATATTATTGCCGGAGGCGGTGGCGGTTGCAGTGCAGACCAATCTGGACATGATGCTATTATTGAAAATTTTGGAGCAAATACCGGTTCTGCCGGAAATGGAGGAAGCTCTGATGAAGGTGGAAGTGGTGCCGGTTTTTACGGTAATGGGGCGATTGGTATGCATGGCCTTGATGTTGCTGCTTTATCATTCATTAACAATGCAGTTGGAGGAACTGGTTCACCTTCTGGCGGTCAAGGATATGGCGGCTTTGGCGGCGGTGGAGGAGACGGTTATGCTGATGGTGGCGGCGGAGGCGGTTATTCTGGTGGCAATGAACCAGGCGAACCTGCTGGGGCTTATGGCGGAGCTTCTTATAACGATGGCACAAACCAAGTAAATACAGCAGGAGCAAATACCGGACATGGTTATGTGGTGATAACTCTTTTATGCGATCCTTTAACTGTAACAGCAACCCCAGGCACAACTGTATGTCCTAACTCTGATGTTACTCTAACAGCAACATCTGATAACGGCGGAAACATTACCTGGACAGGTGGCGTTACTAATGCAGTTCCTTTTAATATAGCTGCAACAACAACATTTATTGCAACAAGTGATAATGTTGATGATTGTCCTGCAACAATAACAATAACAGTTGAAGATTTATTAGCACCGGTACCCGATGTAGCTACTTTGTCAGACGTTACCGGCGAATGCTCGGCAACGGTTGCAACTGCACCAACAGCTACCGACGCTTGTACCGGAATTATTACAGGAACTACATCTGATCCTTTAACTTATACATCTACAGGAACCTATAATATTACTTGGACGTACGACGATGGAAACGGAAACACATCAACTCAAAACCAAACTGTTATAGTAACAGATGTTGAAGCACCCGTTGCAGACCTTGCCGTATTAGATGATATCATTGCTGATTGTTCAGTTACAGTTATGTACACTCCAACAGCAACCGACGCTTGTGTTGGAATGGTTTACGGAACTACAGCAGATCCTTTATTTTATGATGAATTAGGTACTTACACTATTACTTGGACATATGATGACGGAAATGGAAACACTTTTACTCAAGAACAATTGGTTATTGTTGACGACAACACACCACCAATTGCAATGGGACAAGACGTAACCTTATATTTAGACGAAAATGGTTATACATATTTAAGCGATTATACAATTTATTTCACAGCAACTTTTTCTAATCAAGTATGGAAATACGACGGAGGAAATAATGTATTATATAATAACGCAGCAGCAGATTATGCCGGTCCCGTAGGGATAGAATATGTTCCGGAAAATGGAATGTTATATTGGGGCGGCGGAAATCAAACGTACGTATATTATGCACCGGCAGACGGTTCTTATACACAAACCGCTTATTTTGATAACTCAAATTTTGGAAATGAACACCACGATTTAGATATTGACTATGCAAATAACCGATATTTCTTCAGTTCAGGCGAAGAAGGTGTTTGGATGGCTGATTTAGATGACACTTATACACCTACTTTAGTATCCGATGGTAACGAAGCTTATGAAACTACAGGATTAGAATATAATCCTCAGAATGGTTACCTTTATATGTCTTCATCTTACAATTATATTTCCAGAATGTTTGACGATGGAAGTGGAGTTGAAGTATTGTATGATAATTCTGATGGCGTTGATGGACCGAGAGATGTAGCAATTGATACGGTTAATTCAAGAATTTTTTGGGTTAATAAAAATAGTGGAAATGTAATGATGGGTAGTTTAGATGGAACTTACTCAGCAACAGTTTTATATGGCGGAATTACACCTACAATTTACGGATTATTTTATGAGCCAACAAACGAAGAATTATTCTGGACAACCTTTACAGGATCATGGGGAACATTCCCAAACAGTAACGATACAATTTGGAAAGCCTCAGCAGACGGTATGGGAGTACCTCAAGCTATTATTTCTGGAGATTTTGGAGCAATTAGAGGTATTTATGTAATTGCACCCGAAACTGAAACAATAAATGCATGGTCGTATGATGAATGTTCAAATATTAGTGATGTTTCGTACAGTATAACAGATTTTACTTGTGATAACGTAGGCGATAATTTGGTAACAATGTTTGTAACCGATGATTATGGAAATACAAGCACTTACTCATCAACAGTAACAGTAATTGATGAATATGCACCCGTACCAGATGTAGTAGTATTACCCGATGTAGCAGGAGAATGTTTTGTAGATTTATCTACTTATTCCGTAACTGCAACAGATAACTGCGGAATGATTTACGGAGTAGCTGATCAAACTTACTTTAATATGTCCGGAACTTATACAGTAACATGGACTTACGACGATGGAACTTTCATGGTAACACAAACTCAAACTGTTATTGTAACAGATGAAACAGCACCGGTTGCTGATGTTGCTATGCTTGATGATATTGTAGGAGAATGTGATGCTACTGTAACTTTTACACCTACAGCAACAGACAATTGTGCAGGAACAATAAATGCGACAACAATTGATCCTTTATACTATGACATGCAAGGAACTTACACAATTACTTGGATTTATGATGACGGAAATGGAAATTCTATTACACAAACTCAAAATGTAGTTGTGTCTGATCAAACAGCTCCAACAATCTCATGTATTTCAGATATAGTTGTTGATGCTGATGCTTCAAATACTTATTCAGTAACAGGTTTTGCATTTGATGCAACCGGAAACGATAACTGTACCGTTGATATGTTTTATAACGATTATAGTATGACCGAAACTTTAGACGGAACAGTATTTATGCCCGGAACTTACACTATTACATGGACAATTGAAGATGAAGCCGGAAATATGGTGGAATGTAGTTACATGTTAACAGTTAATCCTTATGTTGGTTTACAAACAATAGATGCAATTAATGTATCTGTATTCCCTAATCCAACAACAGGTTTAGTAAATGTTCAAAACGCCAAAGGTTACAAATTACAAGTAACAGATATTAGCGGAAGAATATTACAAACAGTAAATGCAACTTCAGAAACAACAACTGTTGACTTAAGTCAATATGCTAATGGAATGTACTTTATCCAAATAGTTGACAACGGTGTTGTAAGCTCGGTTAAAGTAATTAAGAAATAATAATTTCTTCATAATAAATACAATTTCCTTAAAGCCGGCAAATATTTTGCCGGCTTCTTTTTTTGATATTACATATAGTTTGATAATCTTAAACTTTGTAATTGCACGATTTTTTAAAAATTTTGGAAGACATTTAAAAATATCTATAAAACAAAATACACAAGTTTTTGAATCCAATTAAAGTTTGAAAAATTAGATGTAATATGTTTCTAAAGTTTCAGTGTGTCTTTTTTGTTCTTTTTTCTTATTATTAATAATCCTAAAAATGTTAAAGCACCGTTTAGTATAAGTAATTCAAAACCAAAAGAGTACTCTGTGTAAGTTTCAATTATTTTGGCAAATAAATAAGATAGAATAGGGGAGAGGATTGCTACAATAGGAACAAAAATATCCTTTATTTTTTGCTTTGTAGCAAGGCCAAAAATAAAAAGTCCTAATAATGGTCCATAGGTGTAACCGGCAACTTTAAATATTTGCGAAATTACGCTATCGTTATTTATTGCCTTAAAAATCAGAATAACAGCAATAACTGTTGCCGATACACCAAGATGTACAAACATTTTTGTTCTTTTTGTTTTTCTATCGTTGTTTTTAATATCAAGTTTTAAAAAATCAATCGAAAAAGCTGTGGTAAGAGCAGTTAATGCTGAATCAGCACTCGAAAAAGCAGCTGCAATTATTCCTATTAAAAAAGTTATTCCGGCAAAAGTTCCAAAATGATTTATGGCTAACATGGGAAATAAATCGTCGGAGGCTGAGGGTAAAGCAATGTTGTTTTGGGCAGCAAAAACGTATAATAAAACTCCAAGCGATAGAAATAAAATATTTACAGGAAGTAAACTTATACTCATAGTAAAAATATTTTTTTGTGATTCTTTTAAGGTTTTGCAAGTTAGGTTTTTTTGCATCATATCCTGATCTAAACCGGTCATTACAAATGCAATAAAGGCTCCGGCAACAAAATCTTTAACAAAAAAATGAGGATCACGCCAATCCCAAAAAAATATTTGTGAGTTGTTATTGTCAACTACAGTATCTACTAAACTTCCAAAGTCTAAGTTTAGATTTTTTGCAATCATTATAATGCTAACAATTACTGCCAGTATCATAAAAGATGTTTGTAATGTATCTGTCCAAACTATTGTTTTTATGCCTGCTCTAAAAGTGTAAATCCATATAAGAAAAATAGTTACAATAACAGTAACAATAAATGGAATATTAAAAGCATCAAAAAACGCTAATTGAAGAACTCCTGCAACTAAAAAAAGCCTGAAAGCTGCTCCAATTACTCTTGAAAGCAAGAAAAATGCTGAACCGGTTTGATGTGAATATTTTCCGTATCGCTGTTCTAAATATGTGTAAATACTAACTAAATTTAGTTTGTAATAAAGCGGTAATAAGATTAAAGCAATTGCTGAATAACCAATTAGGTATCCTAAAACAATTTGAAAATATGAAAAAGATGAACTGCCAACCCAACCGGGCACCGAAATAAATGTTACTCCCGAAAGCGATGCTCCTATCATTCCAAACGCAACTAAATACCAAGGTGATTTTTTATTTGCATTAAAAAATGATGCTGTATCTGATTTTCGAGATGTAAAAAATGAAATTAATATAAGTAATGAAAAATATCCGGCAACCACCGAAAAAACTAATATTGGGCTCATCTGTATTGTTTTTTTATTCTGAGATTTTAATTGTTAGATTTTGTGTTTTTCCGTATTCTATATTTATTGATGCCGTTCCTATAACTTTATCTTCAATAAATGGGTCATCGTTTACTTCAAAAATTGTAAAAAAACGTGATATAACATCATATCCATCGTCAACAAATTGTCCGGGGGTTAACAAAAATTCAGCTTGTCCGCTTGCGTTGGTTGTCATTGAGGTTTCAGAAAACATTGGATTACTGCCTAAGTTTTCATCTGGCGAATTTTCGAACATGTGTACAATTGTGCCGGCTCCAACGTTGTGATCGTTGTTGTCAATTACGATTACTATTACATAAGTGTCTTTTATTTTATTACAACTATTTAATAAAATAACAATTATTGAAATAGATATTACAAGTAGAATCTTTTTCATTTTATTTGTTTTTGATAATTTAAAGTATATAATGTTTTTTATTGTTTTTTTAGTATTTTATTTGCCTTTCGTTTATTGATTTTTGTTTCTTCAATAGTATTGCTAATGTATTTTTGATTAATAAAATAGTTATTGTAAGTGTTTGCTGAACTAAAATTGAACTGCGTTATATAGTTTTGTTTTAAAAATGGTTGAATTTGGGAAAAATTTATCCATACAGTTTCGGTAAATATAGGGTTTACATGATCATAGTCGTTGAAGTTGTAATATTTTCTTATTGGACAAATAGCAATAATTCTTTTTTCAATAATATTTCCTTGTTTGTCGAATAACCAAAGTTCTTTTAGTTTGTAAGCTACTATTTCGTTTGGTTCAAAAAGAATTTTAACGGTAATAATATCTCCATCCCAGTCTTCCATTTCTATTTCTTTTTCTCCTAATATTAAAAATGTTTCAGCAATTGATAATTCTTTTTTTAATTCGTATGTTTTATAAGCAATTATTTTATGGTCTCTAATTTCTTGAGTTATTATATTTATTAATGATGAAAAGCCGAGATTTTGTTTGTTATTTATGAATAATATTGTGTCGCTTGAGGCATTTATTTGTGAATAAATAATTTTTGCCGAGTAGTAGTCTTTTTTGTTTATTTTTTTGTAATCGGAATTATGAATTTTTTGAGTTTTTATGTCTGATAGAAGTGAATTTGCAATTTTATTGTTTGAATAAAGGTTTAAAAAATTGTGATTATATTCTAAATCGTACCAAATGCTGTCTGTTGAGTAATAGGTAGTATCTATTTGTGCCTGTTTTGTAGTAAAATTATATCCTGTGTATTTTTTGTAGAAAATAAAATCATCAAAAGTTTGAGAAGAGTCAAAATTGGTTTTGTATATGTTTTGGGTTGCTGCTATTGGTTGAAATTCTTGAAAGTTTATCCAAAATGTTTTTTTGTATCTTGGGTTTTCAAAATCTATATCATCTGGGCGGTAGTATTTTCTAATCGGACAAATTCCTATTACTCTGGTTTGAACTATTTCTCCGGCAGCATTATAAAGTTCTAATTCTTGAAAAATATACGATTTTATTTCTTTACTCGAGTAATCATACTTTATATATACGGTGTCTATAATCGAAAAATCATCATCTATATAGGTTGCATGTTTTTCAATATTAATTCCTATTTGATTATAAATCTCTGCCAAAGTTGATTTGCGTTCATATTCGTTTCCAAAATCGCTGAGTGAACTTTGATATGCTTTTAAATTTTTGTATCTTATAGAGTTTACTATAAAATCAAACAGACTAATATACCCAAAAGGACTAATTACTGTGTCGGAATTATTATTATAATAATCAGTGTAAATTATTGATGCATTTAGATTAAAAAGGGGGGTATTAGTAATAGAATCTCTCTCAAAAACATGTTTGTAGGTTAATTTGGCTGCATAAATAGTGTCTGATATTGTGGGATATTGATGGGGAGTTCCGTTTTGATAAGTTGATTTGAATGAAACATTGTTAAATGGATAAAAATCCCAGCCTAAGTTTATTGTTGTGTCTGTATAAATATATGGATTGTTGTTTGTATTTATGAAGTTTACATTGGGTATGTTAGAAATTATTGTTTCTGAATTTTCGTTTGCAAAGATATTTGTATTTACTTTTTTGTAAAAATAAACAGGGAATTTGGTTTTAGTATAATTCACCCCGCAATATTTGCGATTTTTAAAAAAATCATACATATTTCCGTTTGCATCTCCTCTTGGAGTGTAAATAGTTTGTTCTTTTAATAATTCCGAAAAATCAATAAATTTAGCAACAAAACATATTGCGTATTTTTCGTCTGCTTTGTATATATCATCATCTCTATAATATTTTCTAACCGGCGAAATTGATACTATTCTTACATCAATTAGGCTATCTGAAAAATCATACAGCCAAGCTTCTTCAATTATGTATAAAAATATTTCGGACGGATTGTATGGCTCATAAATAGTTAAAGTGTCAAAATTGTAACCATCTGATGTTTGAAAAACTGTATCATAATTATCACCTAAATTTAATTTTATATTTTTAATATTAATATTTGAAATAAAATTATCGTCAAAATTATTGTAAAAAGCCGGCAAGTTTTGCTCTGTAATTCCAAACATAATTGTTTCAATTAAATTAAGTTTGTCTCCATCGGCATTTTCGGGGAAAAATAAAGGGTAATTTTGTATAGAATCTTTAAATACTGCAACATAATTTATTTTTATGCTTTTAATCTGATTGTTATTTATGTTTGAATATGTGCTTTGTGAAAAAGCTAAGTTGCTAAAAAAAAGAAATACTGTTAAAACCCATTTTATTTTTTTCATTATATAATTTTTTTCAAAAATAAATAATTAAGCCTTACAAAATAATTTTTTAATAAAAAAGTTCAATAAAACTAAAAAAAAATCTCTCGAAAAATGAGAGATTTTTGTGATTTTTTGCTGTTAAAATATTAGAGTGTTGCAACCATAACAGCTTTAATTGTATGTAATCTGTTTTCGGCTTCATCAAAAACAATTGATGCTGGCGATTCAAAAACTTCTTCGGTTACTTCCATTGCTTCAATACCAAATTTTTCGTAAATATCTTTTCCTACTTTAGTATCTGTATTGTGGAATGCAGGTAAACAGTGCATAAATTTAACATTTTTATTGCCTGTCATGTCCATTAGTTTTTGATTAATCTGGTAAGGCATAAGTAGTTTGATACGTTCTTCCCATACTTCTGCCGGTTCTCCCATTGATACCCATACATCTGTATATAAAAAGTCGCTTCCTTTAACAGCAACTTCAACATCATCAGTAATTGTAATTTTTGCACCTGTTTCTTTAGCAATAGCTTGGCATTGTGCTACAAGTTCTGCGTCGGGTTGAAGGTCTTTTGGTGCTGCAAGTCTAACGTCCATTCCAAGTTTTGCTCCACCAACTAATAATGAGTTGCCCATATTATTACGTGCATCGCCTAAATAAGTGAATGCAATTTTGGAAAGTGGCTTGTCGCTGTGTTCTTGCATTGTTAAAAAATCGGCAAGTATTTGGGTTGGGTGAAATTCGTTTGTTAAACCGTTCCAAACAGGCACTCCTGCAAATTGTCCTAATTCTTCAACAATGTCTTGCCCAAAACCCCTGTATTCAATGCCGTCGTACATTCTGCCTAAAACTCTGGCTGTGTCTTTCATGGTTTCTTTGTTGCCTATTTGTGAGCCTGAAGGACCTAAATAAGTTACATTTCCGCCTTGATCATGAACTGCTACTTCAAAAGCACAACGTGTTCGGGTTGACGATTTTTCAAAAATTAGTGCTATATTCTTACCTTTCATGGTTTGAACTTCATAGCCACCGTATTTTGCTGCTTTTAAATCTGCCGATAGTTTTAATAAAAATTTAATTTCTTGTGGTGTGAAATCTAAAAGTTTTAGAAAATTTCTGTTTTTTAAATTGAAAGCCATTTTTATGAGTTTTTAAAATTTATTTTTTTCCAAAAATAGATTTTTTTTTGAACTACATAAATATTTTTGAATATTTTGACTTATTTTATGAAAAATATTTATTTATTAATTTATTTGATAATCGGCTAAATATATCAATTTAAACAAATCATTGTTCTATTTTTTTTGTTTTTAATTTAATTTTAATTCTATAAAAAAATAATAATTAAGGTTACTTATTTGAAATTTTAGGCTAATAAATGCTCAGAGTTACTAACGAGTTATTAAAGTTTTGTTTTCTTTCACAACTTTAGTTTATAAAAACATTTCTCTTTTTTGCAAAAACTAACCTAATCCAGGGAAAGAATCAACAAATTGAACTTTAAAATCTCCAAAAGCATTTACTTTTTCCACTTTTAAATCAGGGAATGCGTTAACAATTTCTATTTTAAAATCGGCAAAAGCTGAAGCAATTTGCACTTTTCCATATAGTTTTTTCCCGTTTAACGTTCAATCGCTATTTAATTATGTTTTTTTTGTTTTGATTAGATTACAAATCTACAAAAAATAATTGACAAAAAATATTTTTTTATCGAATGGATATTTTTTTGGGGGCTAAAAAATGAAAAAATTATCGCTTTTTTTAATCATGCTTACAATTTTTTTTGTATCATGTAAAACTCAAAAAAATATAAATCAAGTTGTTTGTAATGAAATACTAAATTAAAAAAATTTATACGGAATTATAAACCGACACGGTTTGATGAAAAAAACTTTTAATGATTGGTTTAAAACAGAATACAACGCATATACTATCGATTAAGCATCAATTGATTTTTTGAAAAATAGAATTTCGGCTAATGCAAAATTTGTTGTTGTTCTTGCTTCTTGGTGTTCGGACAGTAGAAGAGAAGTGTCTTTTTTTTTCAAAATATTTGATGCAATAGATTTTGACCAAAGCAGAGTATCTGTTATTGCCGTTGGTAAAGATTTTTATGCCGGAGATAATGATGTTGCTCAATATCAAATAGATAAAGTTCCAACAATAATATGTTTTCATTATGGTTACGAAGCCGGCAGAATTATTGAATCGCCAAAAATTAGTTTAGAAAAAGACCTTGTTGATTTTACTAAACGCAAAGGTAAAAATTAATTTAACAGGTTTTAATATAAAAAAAACGACTTTATCAAAATTCAAAACGACTATTTTTAATATTAACTGCAAAATCTTTTATTATCATAAATATCATTATAAGGAATTTCTAAAAATAAATAACCATTTTTATATTCTTCTACTATTTTATTTGCATCTGGGTTTAACTGATAACCGAGAGTGTCTTTTTTACCGGACTACAAAAAACTATAAATAAAAAAACAAATATTGTAAATAATTTCATAAGCAATAATTTGTCTAATATCATTAATCAAAAAAAAGAAATTTTAAAGAGAAATCAAAATTTTGATTTTTTAAAACTTTACCATAAATATGCGTATAAAAGATATTTAGCACGCTTAAATTACGAATATTATCGGAAAAGCATCACATACTGCTAATTCTAATAACACAATTTTAGATTTATGTAAATAAGCTGATGAAAGCTAATTTATCTAATTTGTTGGCAGTAATGTTGTTCGCTCGATTACGTTGATTAAAAAATAAATAAAAATTTCTTCATAAAAAATACAATTTCTTTAAAGCCGGCAAATATTTTGCCGGCTTCTTTTTTGGTTGTTGTATTTTTTGCTAAATTTGAATTTAAATTGATTAATTTTTATGTTTAAAAAAAATATCATATTTTTATGTTTGTTTTTGTTGAGTTTTAATGCTCTTACACAAAATTATAAATCGGATAGTTTAGTAAAAGAGTATAATACATGCAGAACAGACAGCTGCAAAGCTCAGCAGGCTATTAATATTTTCTGGTATTGGTTTGACCTGAATCAAGATTCTGCAAAAATCTATATGCAAGAATATCTTAATTATTTTATTGGTGAAAAATATGATTTAGGAATTGTTGTTACCTCACAAGCTTTGGCTTATATTGAAAAAAAAAATGGAAATTATGTACAAAGCTTTAATATATTAAATTCTGCTCTTGAATTGGTTGGGGAGGATTATTCTAAAATAATTTTACTGTTAAATTTAGCTGAAGATAATAGATCTCTTGAAAATTTTACTGTCTCAATAGAACAAATAGAAGATGCAATAAAATTGATTAAAAATATTCAAGATTCAATACTTTTATTGCGTGCTTATAATAGGTTAGCAGCAACTTACTTTGAGGCTAATGAACTTAATCAAACTCTAAAATATATTGATTCCTCAAATTATCTTGCCGAAAAATTTAATTATACACTCGCTTTAGCTAACAATTACGAAATTGCCGGAGCAGTTTTTCATGCACAGAAAAAAAATAAAAAATCAATTGATTATTATTTAAAAGCACTAAAAATAAATAAAGCTAACGCCGACACAATTGCAATGACTAATAATTTTATAAATATTGGTATTTCTTATTTTTCTATAAATAATTTTGAAGAAGCAGTTGTTTATTTAAAAAATGGTGCTGAAAATTGTGTAAAATTTAATCAAAAATATAATTTACTTAACTCTCTTAATTTTCTTTCAAGAGCATATAAAGAATTAAACAACTACGAGTTAGCATATTTTTATTTAGATTCAGCAATGAGCTTAAGAGTTATTTTATTTGATGAAGAAAAAAACAATAAAATAAATGAATTGAATAAGAAATACGAAGTTGATAAAAAAGAATTTTTAATTACGCAAAATGAAAAATCTTTAGCTCAAAAAGAAATAATAATCAGGCAACAAAAAAGACAAAAATTCAGCTTATTTATTCTTCTTATATTGGTTATAATCTTTTCTTTTTTGATTTTTAAAACCAGAAAAAAACTCAAACAAAGTAATACAATTCTGAAAAATCAGCAGATTGAGATGGAAAAACAAAAACAAGATTTATTAGTTGCAAATGAAAAACTTGTACAAACAGCAATGTTTAAACAAAATATGACCCAAATGATTGTGCATGATCTTAAAACTCCCCTAAATAAAATGATTTCATTTACAAAAAAACATTCAGATATACCTGCAAATGTTCAACTACATAATTCTTCTCTTATCATGCTTAATCTTGTGGAAAATATACTTTATTATGCTAAATTTGAATATTCCGAAATATTTGTTTCTATTAAAAAGGTTAATTTAAAACATATTATTGGTGCTGCTTATGAACAAACTAATTTTCTTTTTTATCAAAAAGGAATAAAATTTCAAATTATATCACCTTCAAATTTTATTGTTTTTGCTGATGACGAACTTTTAATAAGAGTTTTTGTTAATCTTTTTACAAATGCATTAAAATTTACTAATAATGGTGGACAAATTTTGGTTATTTTGGAACAATATGATAACAATTTACAAATAACTGTAAAAGACACAGGAATTGGCATAAAACCCGAAAAAATTGATAAAATTTTTGATATTTATGAAAATGAAAAAGTCAAAATTTCTGATAATATTAGCTCTACCGGAATTGGACTGTACTTTTGCAAAAAAGTTATAGAGGCTCACAACAGTTATATTAATGTTAAATCTACCGTTGGAAAAGGTTCCGAATTTATTTTTAGTTTAAAATTCGCTGAAAAAAATGTTACTGATGAAACAAATTTTTTTGAAGATTTAAACATCAACTTTTCGTTAACTAATGCTGAAAAACAAAGTTTGAAGAAAGTTGTTGAAAAACTCAAACTAATAGAAATATATGAAATAAGTAGCATAAATACTGTTTTAAATCAAGTGCCGGATAAAACTGAAAATATAAAAAAATGGATTTTAAAGGTGCAAAACAGTGTTAATAATTTTAATGTTGAAATTTTTAATAAATTAATTAAATTAGCCGAAGTAAAATAACAGGATATGCCAAATAAAAAAATATTAGTAGTTGACGATATTATTGACAACATTCAAATAATTGTTGAAATTTTTGCCGAATATTCACCTGAATATACCGTGTATCAAGCTAACAATAGCAAATTAGCTTATGAAATTTCTTTAAAAACTAAACCCGATTTAATAATTACCGACTGGCACATGCCCGAAATGAGTGGCATAGAATTATTGAAAAAATTGAACTCAAATCCTGAAACAAAGTCAATTCCGGTAATTATGGCAACTGGGGTTATGACTACCGTTGAAAACTTAAAAACAGCTCTTGATGCCGGAGCTGTTGATTATATCAGAAAACCGATAGACAAAGTTGAACTTGTTGCTCGAACAAAATCTACGTTAAATCTTGCCGATTTTAACAAACGTATCATTGAACAAAAAGATCAAGAACTTGTGGAGAACACTCTTCTTTTAATAAAAAATAATGAATTTAATCTGCAAATCACAAAAAAATTGCAAAATTTGCACAATTTATCCAGCAGCAAAAATAACAAATTTTTAATCCAAGATATAATAAATGACATTGATCAAAAAATAAAATCCGACAGCTGGCAAAGATTTGACATGTCTTTTAATGCAGTTTACGAAGAATTTTACAAAAATATTTTAGAGGATTTTCCTGATTTAACTTCTACTGAATTAAAATTAAGTGCTTTCTTAAAACTTGGACTTAATTCTAAAGATATAGCTTCAATTATGTACATTAATCCCGATAGTGTTAAAGTTTCTCGTTCTCGGTTAAGAAAAAAACTTAATCTTGATAGTGATGTTAATCTCCAAATATTTTTATCTAAATACTAATTTTTAAAAATTAATTTATTCTTTTTTCTCATGTTTACCTTTTGTTTACCCCCCTATGTTTACCTTTTGTACCCCCTCTTTTTTGTAAAACAGACTTTTTTGTCGTTTATATTTGCAGAAAAGTTTTGCAATGAACAAAAATATTAAAACCGGTTTTGAAGATGATTCTAAAAAAATCACAGAAATTGAAGATCAGAACATTGCTCTAAAAAAGATTTTCAATAAATTGAAATCTAAATATTCTACCAAACCAATTACTGAAATAAACCAAACAGATGATTTTGATAATTCAAAATTAAAAAATGATTAAAATAATTTACAAACTTTAAATTTATGCTTATGAAAAAAACAATTTATTTATTGGTATTATTTAGTATGTTGCTTTCGTTAGGGAGTAATGCCCAGGAAGGTACTAAACAATTTATGCCAAACTCAACGGACAGGCTCTACTTAAACATTGGCGATGCAAATTTTGCTCGTGTAGGATGTCCTGAAAGGGTTCGGCTGAATATATATTTGAATGCCGGCGAAATAGTTCATTTTGGTATTCAAAAATCAAGTGGGGGAGATATGCAAATTAGAGATGCCTCTGATGCTGTCGTTTATGGACCTGTTGCTGTACCTACATCAGGCAGTGGATATATTCCCACTTATGCAGCGGCTGTGGCCGGAGCAAACGGAACAATAATAAATGGTGCTACAATTTCCGGTGGTTACGATGCTTTAACTTATACAGCTGCAACAACCGGAAGCCATTATTTTGAGTTTACAACCAGTGGCCAAGCAACTTATTTTGATGCAACTGTTACTGATGCCTCTAACAATATTGTTACTAATCCTAACAATCCTAATGTATCTGCTGGTAGATTGTGGTCAAGACAATGGAGTTTTACTACTACAAGTTTTACGGAATATCCGGTAAACAATGATTTTTATGTTTTTACCGGTGATGAATTTGTTAACAGAGTTACTTTCCACATGAAACCTTTTGTGTTTAATTTTGTTGCAAACTCTTTTGGTTCTACAAATACAGGTAATATTATTGTTGACCGACAAAGTATTACAGGGAATGCTTTCAGTTCAGATGTTTCTGAATATCGTATTTTTATTAACGATCCCGATCAAGCTGCTTTTCCAAGCACAAGTTTACCTCCTCCGGTGGTTCAAGCTTGGTTTAATGACGTTAAAATTTATGACTTTGATTATAATAGAACTCCTCAATTGCAAAACATTAATCCGGGAGTTATTACTGTTAACAAAAATAACTGTGCAGATCCAAACGTTACTTATTTTAAAATTGTTTCTAACATTTCAGGTGAATCAACAATTCTTATTGACGTGAATGGAGATGGTTTTAAAGTTGGAACAGATGACGTTGCTCTATTATCTGATATATCTGTAGGCGAAAACTATATTCCTTGGGATTTAAAAGATGCTTCGGGCAATACTGTAGCCGATGGAAATTATAATTGTATTCCTCAATTACTTGCTCGAGGTCCGGCTCATTTTCCTGTATATGACGTTGAAGCTCTTAATGAAATTGAATCTTATTCTGTTAGACCTTTCGAAAAATTTGATCCTACATTATATTGGGACGATGCTAAAATAGTTGCTGCCGGCGACTGGGGTGATGACAATGGAGCAATGGATGCTACTACAGAAGATCAATACCTTATTAATTCTTCTACTCCACGTATCTGGACTTATTTTGGAAATAATGGCGGTTATGATAATGGAAACACGAACACTTTTAATCAATGGTTTTATGCTATAGATTTAGGCCTTGCAAGTTTGGGCTTTGAGGTAGTTGAAGGCGGTTGTGTTAATGGTGCAGCTCCTGTTATTTCTGATATTTACAAATCTGGCCCCATAAATACCGATATTTCTTTTTCTGCTGCTGATTTTGAAGATAAATATGCTGATGGTGGAGGAAATCCTATTAATAATATTAAAATAATTTCCTTGCCTTCAAACGGTACTTTAAAATTAAGTGGAACTCCTATTTCTGCAAACGACGATATCACTTATGCAAATTTAAGCAATATTACATTCACCCCAAACACTGACTGGATGGGTGAAACTTCTTTTGAATGGAACGCTTACAACGGTACTTATTATGCAGATAATGACGCATTAGTTCACATGAGTGTTAATACTGAGCCAACTATTTCAGATATTCCTGACCAAAATCTTTGTGTAAATACAAGTTCTGGACCTATTGCTTTTACTGTTGATGATGCTGCCGGAGAAACCGATCCTGCCGATATTATTCTTACGGCAACATCTAGTAATTTAGCTGTTGTTCCTGTTTCGGGTATTGTTTTTGGTGGAAGCGGACAAAATAGAACTGTTAATGTTACTCCTACAATAAATAAATCCGGATCTGCTAAAGTAACTGTTTTTGCAAGTGATGGTTATTCTACTGTTACGTCCGATTTTTGGGTTATTGTTGGCCCTTCATTAGAAATTACCGGTACTTTACAAGTTTGCCCCGGTGATGATTTAATTTTAAATGCTAATGAAGCCGGTGCGGATTCTTATGAATGGATTTTTAATAGCTCAACAATTGCTACAACGCAAAATTTAACTATTCCTAATTTCGATGATGCTACTGATGCTGGTACTTACACTTTAGTTGTTACTAAAGGAGCTTGTTCCGGTTCTGCTGAATATGATGTAACTTCTCATCACCTTGTTACTTTTACAGGGAACGTTGATGTTTGCAACGGCGGAGTTCTAGAATTAGTTGCCGACGAAATTGTGGCAAACTCTTATTCATGGAAAAAAGGTGCTACTACATTATCTTCTTCTCGTAGTTTTATAATAGATCCTGTTGACTTTGTCGACGCTGGGGTTGATTATTCTCTTACTGTTTCAAAAGATGGTTGTACTATTGTTTCTGATCCTTTTGAAATTACAGTTAATAATTGTGTTCCTCCTACAGTTGATTTATCTGTTGATAATATTACAATCCCTGAAAATGGTGGTAGTGCGGTATTAACAGCTACTTTAAGTAATTCTTGGATTCATGATGTTGATGTAACTCTTGGTTATGCTGGTACTGCATCTAATGGAATTGATTATTCTACTACTGGAACTCTTATTACCATTACTGCTGGTAGTTTATCGGGTTCAAAAACGGTAAATGCCTTTTTTGATGGTGTTTATGAAGGTGATGAAACTGTTATTGCTGATATTAATAATGTTGATGACGGTGGAAATGGTGCTTCTGAAAATGGAACTCAACAACAAACTATTACAATTACTGATAATGAAACTGCTCCTACTGTTACTCTTTCTGCAAGCCCAATAACTATAGCTGAAAACGGTGGAACTTCAACTTTAACTGCAACATTAAGTTCCGAAACTTACGAAGACGTAGTTGTTGATTTAACTTATGCAGGTACTGCAACCGGTTCAGGAACAGATTATACCGTAGCAACATCTATTACAATTTCTGCCGGAAATACTGTTGGAACAATAACAATAACAGGCGTTGACGATGCTGTTTACGAAGGTTCGGAGACGATAGTTGCTGATATTGACGTTGTGTCTGGTGGTGGTGCTTCCGAAGATGGTGTTCAACAAGTTACTGTTAATATTACAGATGACGAAACTGCTCCAACTGTAACTCTTTCTGCTTCTCCAACAAGTATTGCAGAAAACGGCGGAACTTCAACATTAACTGCAACTTTATCTAACGAAACTTACGAA
>JAFGUD010000225.1 GCA_016938685.1 Bacteroidales bacterium
ACAAACATTTAATGATAATGTCATCAATAATTTTTGTTTGAATAAAAAAGTACACAACATAAAATCAGAATTTTTTTCGCAGAATAACAAAACATTTTGGAGTGTTGCAATAACTTATGATGAAATTCTAAAACCGGAAGAAAAACCCAAACAAGAATTAACCGAAACACAAAAAAAACTATATCAAAAACTCAGAGAATGGCGTGCCGGAAGAGCCGAAAAAGATGGTATTCCTGTTTTTTTGGTTGCTAAAAACATACAACTCGAAGAAATAGTTAAAAACAAATGTGTATCTTTGGAATGTTTGAAAAACATAAAAGGAATAGGAAACGGCAAAACCTCAAAATACGGCAACGAAATTATAAATCTTGTAAAAACATTTTATGAGCAAAACACATAATTATCCTGTATTTGAACATTGGTACAAAACAACAGATTGGATAATGCAAACCAGCGAAAAAATGCCGAAAAACACACGATTTTCATTTTCAAATCGTATTCTCAACCTTGCCTTAGACAACTTAGACCTCATAACACAAGCAATTTACACAAAACAAAAAAGACATTTTTTGCTGAAAATAAATATGAATTTAGAGCGTTTGCGTATATTCATGCGTTTGGCAAAAGACCGGAAGTACATTAGCATAAAACAATATGAATATATTGCAATACAAATAAATGAAAACGGTAAAATGATAGGAGGTTGGTTAAAAAATGAAAACACATAAAAATTTATTTCCGCAAGTTTGCAGTTTTCAAAACTTGCTTTTGGCATACAAAAAAGCAAAACGAGGCACAAAACAAACCTATGAAACCAACGACTATTATTTCAATCTTGAAACAAAACTTTTAGAATTACAACAAAAACTCATAACTCAAACATACCAACCTGCCGAATATCGATATTTTGAAATACACGAACCCAAAAAACGTACAATTTCAGTCGCTACGTTTACCGACCGCATAGTTCATCATGCAGTTGTAAATGTTTTAGAACCAATTTACGAGAAAATATTTATTTACCACAGTTATGCCACTCGCAAAAACAAAGGTACCCACAAAGCAGTTTTCAAAGCCCAAGAATATTTACAAAAAAACGTCTGGTTTTTAAAGTCGGATATTCAAAAATATTTCGACAATATAAATCATGAAATTTTGATAAAAATAATTTCCCGAAAAATTTCAGACAAAAAATTACTTCAACTTATCGAAAAAATAATTGATAATTCAAAAGGTCATGCAAATTCAGTAACCCAACAAAGGTCATGCAGTTTCAACTGCACAGGAATTGCAACTTCAGTTGCTCCGGTTTGTAGTTTTAGCAACATCGCAGAAATGTCAGCAACTAAAGTTGCAGTTCCAAATTCGGGTTTGCCTATTGGAAATCTTACAAGTCAGTTTTTTGCAAATGTTTACTTACATGAATTGGACAATTTTGTGAAAAACAATTTGCATCAAAAATTTTACATTCGTTATATGGACGATTTTGTTATTTTCAGCAATAATAAACAAAGTTTAAAAGATATTCTTCCGAAAATAGAAGATTTTTTATCCGAAAATTTAAGTTTAAATCTAAAACCCAAAGCAACAATCATAAATCAACACACAAATGGATTAAGTTTTTTGGGTACAAGAATTTTTCGTTCAGTAATACGAATAAAATCTGAAAATTTGAAACGAATTTCAAAAAAAGTTAATGAAAAACAATACTTATTTTATAACAATAAAATTTCAGAAGACGACTTAATATCAACTTACAACAGTTACAATGCGTTTTTAGATAATTATCATGTTTTTTCAGTTAAAAAAGATATATTTGCAACTAAGGGTATTTAGTTATTTGCGGTTCAAACCGTGTAAAACGTGGCGGTAGTTGGAACAACAATGCCAATAACAGCCGTGTTGCTAATCGTAACAACAACACGCCAACTAACAGCAACAACAACATAGGTTTCCGCATCATCATTACAAATAATGCAACAGTATGTTTGTTTTTACCGAAGCAAGCAGAGTTTTTTAGGTGTCTAAATTAAATATCCGGCTCTTTTTTTTAAAAAAAAGATAAATATTTCTTTAACACCTGAGTTAGTAGGCAGGTCTCGAAAGTTCGGGTGTTTTTGTTATAGTAAACAAGTATTAGTATTTTTCAAAGTAATTTTTTTTACAAATTGATATTTTTCAATACATTCACTTGAAAGTGCACTGGTCAACTCGATTACTCGAAAACTTAAAAACTCAGAAATATGAACTTAAATAAAGACTTTTTTAAATCTGATAATCCAATTAGCTATCTGGGAGATGGAGAACCGGGCGGTAAAGCAAAGGGATTAGAGCTTATTAATTCTGTGTTAATGAACGAAATTAAGGTAGATGATTTTGCAGATTTCACCATTACTATTCCCAAAATGATTGTACTCAGAACCGATGTTTTCGATTTTTTTATGAGGATTAATCATTTGTACGATATTGCACTTTCTGATGCTCCTGATGATAGAATTGCAATGGCTTTTCAACAAGCCGATTTACCTTTTGATATTCTTGCCGACTTGCGACTTATTGTTACCGAAGTAAAACAGCCACTCGCAGTGCGTTCTTCCAGCATGTTAGAAGATGCTATGCATGAGCCGTTTGCCGGAATTTTTGGCACTAAAATGACCCCAAATAATCAATTAGACGTTGATACTCGTTTCCGAAAATTAGTGGAGGCTATAAAATACGTTTATGCTTCAACCTTTTTTAAATCACCAAAACAATATATAAAGGCAACAAAACACAGTATCGAAGATGAAAAAATGGCAGTAATTATTCAGGAAGTTGTTGGTAATAGACACGGAGAACGTTTCTATCCCGAGGTTTCGGGTGTTGCACGTTCGTATAATTTTTATCCAACCGGAGGAGCAAAACCCGAACATGGAGTAGCAAATTTGGCTTTTGGATTGGGCAAAACAATTGTTGATGGTGGTGTTTCTTGGGCTTATTCGCCTCAGTACCCGCGTAAAGATCCGCCCTTTAAATCGGTTGGTGATATGATGAAGTTTACTCAGCTAAGTTTTTGGTCGGTCAATATGGGTAAACCTGCTGATTATGACCCAATTAACGAGGCTGAATATATGATTGAAAGTCATATTTTTGATGTTGAAAAAGACGAAACTTTGAAAAAAGTTGTTTCAACTTACGATTCAAGAGACGACAGAATTTGGCCCGGACAATTTGGCGAAGGACCAAGAATTGTAACTTTTGCTCCAATTTTGCACGATACTTCAATTCTGTTGAATAATATTATTAAAAAATTGCTCCAAGTAAGCGAAAAAGCTTCAAATGCACCGGTTGAAATGGAATTTGCTGTTACTTTATCCGGTAATAGCGAGGAAAAACCTTATAAATTCGGACTTTTGCAAGTTCGCCCGATGGTTGTTTCAAACGAAGTTGTAGATATTTCGGAAGAAGAACTTTATTCTGATGAAACTGTTATTTCTTCTGAAAGTGTGCTTGGAAACGGTGAATTGAGCACAATTTCTGATATTGTTTTTGTAAAGCCCGAAACGTTTAATTCTACAAATACTCGTCAAATTGCAAAAGAAATTGAAGAGATCAATAAAAAATTTCTTGCTGAAGGGAAAAAATACATTCTAATTGGTTTTGGTCGCTGGGGCACAACCGATGAATGGGCAGGTATTCCGGTTGATTGGAGTCAAATTTCGGCAGCAAAAGTTATTGTCGAAAGCGGACTCGAAAATATGATGCAGGAAATGAGTCAAGCGTCTCATTTTTTTCATAATGTTACGAGTTTTGAGGTTCTTTATTTTTCAATTCCTTTTACCCGTAAAGACAACATAAAATGGAATTGGATAAATTCTCTTGAAATCGTTGAAGAAAAACAACTTGTGAATCACGTTAAATCTTTTGAAAAAATTATTATTAAAGCTAATGGTAAAGATGGAATAGGCATAATAAAAAAAAAGTAGTTAGTTAACCAGTTAACCAGTTAGCTATATTACTCGAAAAATTCGATAACACGAATATTCTATAATTCAAAAACATGAACAAAGACAACTTAATAAATGAACTCAAAGAACGAGCAAAAGAGCTAAATTGTTTGTACGAAACACAAGAATTGCTCAACGATAAAAATAAATCACCCGAAGTTATCTTACAAGGAATTATTGATGTTATTCCACCAGGTTGGCAATTCCCTGATATTTGTATTGCCAGAATACATTGCAATGGGATTACTGTTCAGTCAGACGAATTTAAGGTTACAAAATGGGTGCAAAGTACTGAAATTGCCATGCAGGACGATGTAGTTATCGGTAAAATAGAAGTATTTTACACCCAAGAACGTCCCGAAGCCTTTAAAGGTCCGTTTTTAAAAGACGAACAACGTTTAATTAAAACTATCGCTGATCAAATTGGAGCATATTTTTTTCATCGTAAATTAAAATCAGTTTTTGAAGAAAACAAATATAATGATGATAAAAAAATAGCAGAATGGGAGGTGATTATTGACATGCTTAGAAAAACAAATTCTAAGTTATTAATAAGCATTTCCAGAAAAATGGTTAATTACATGCGTTGGAAAGGCGTTGTAGAAGCCGAAAATTTATTTAATTTTTTTAATCCTGTAAATGAAAAAAACGGAGGATTAAATAAAGAAACAAATTTCCCTTTTCAGGCTAAAGATGAGTTTGCTTCGCAAGAAATAATTGATAGAATTTTTGGTGTTGCCTCCAAACATATAAATAATCAGGAAATTCTTGATAATTTAAGCAGATGGATAAAACAAGATCAATCCGGTTTTTTAGTTCAAATACTTGGTTATACTTTATTATCAGTTGGTCAATTAAGTAATATTCTTGAACGATATCATCATCTTAAAAAACAAGGTCTTGAACTTTCACCAATCAGAAGACGAAATGTGGTTGTTTCGTTAACAAGGCGTTTACTTACCGAACAAACAAGTTTTTTAAAATTAGGGAAAAAATTTCTTGATTTAGATTCTTTTAACGAATTAATTAGTAAAACGATTTATCCTATTGATAGTTATGGGAAAATTGGAGGTAAAAGTACAGGATTGTTTTTGGCAAATCATATTTTGCAAAAATCAGATTTAAGCAACGATTTGACAGAAAAAGTTAAAATTCCCAAAACATGGTACATAACAACAGATGGTCTTTTAACATTCATGAAGCATAATAGTCTTGAAGAGATTGCTGAGCAAAAGTATAAAAATTTATCACAAGTAAGAAGTGAATATCCTTATGTTGCTTATGTGTTTAAAAATTCTTCATTTCCTCAGGCGGTTTTAAGTGGTTTATCATCAATGCTCGACGATTTTGGTGTGGTGCCGCTTGTTGTACGTAGTACGAGTTTGCTCGAAGACCAACAAAATGCAGTTTTTGCCGGAAAATATAAAAGTCTTTTTATTTCAAATCAGGGAACTAAAGAAGAACGTTTGGCTGAATTAACAAATGCAATTGCCGAGGTTTATGCCTCAACTTTTGGTCCCGATCCAATAGAATATCGTATCGAACATGATCTTTTGGACGAAAATGAAGAAATGGGGATAATGATACAAGAAGTTGTTGGTCAAAAGGTTGGAGATTATTTTTTTCCGGCTTTTGCAGGAGTAGCTTTTTCAAAAAATAATTTTCGCTGGTCAAGTAGAATTGAGCTCGATGATGGTTTGATAAGAATTGTACCCGGACTCGGAACTCGTGCCGTTGACCGTTTGAGTGATGATTATCCTATTTTAATTTCCCCCGGAAAACCAAACTTGAGAGTTAACGTTACTATTGAGGAAATAATGAGGTATTCTCCTAAATTTATTGATGTTATAAATTTACAAAATCGTTCTTTTGAGACTTTAAATATTGATAATTTATTGTATGAAAATGGAAAAAAATATCCTGAAATCAATAAAATTGTATCTAAAATTTCTGACGGTTTTGTTCAAGAACCAAGCAAATTAAGAATGAATTTTTCTGAGGATAAGTATGTTGTAACTTTTAACGGATTAGTTCAGAACACTGATTTTATTCAACAAATAGAGGCTATTTTGAATGTTCTTCAAACAGAATTTGGATATCCGGTTGATGTTGAATTTGCACACGATGGAAAGGATTTTTACTTGCTTCAAAGTCGTCCACAGAGTTATTCAGAATTAAATAACCCCGCCGAAATACCTAACCCTGATATTGATGACGTGCTTTTTTCTGCTAATAAATATATATCAAATGGCACTGTGTCAAATATTACTAATATAGTTTATATAGATCCTGAAAAATATTCCCAAATATCTGATTTTGAAACTTTGGTAGAGATAGGAAACACTGTTGGAAGATTAAATAAACTGCTGCCAAAGCGTCAGTTTGTTCTTATTGGTCCGGGCAGATGGGGTAGTAGAGGTGATATAAAATTAGGTGTTCGTGTTACTTATTCAGATATAAATAATACAGCTGTTTTAATTGAAGTGGCAAAACGAAAAAATGAATATGTTCCGGAATTATCTTTTGGCACTCATTTTTTTCAAGATTTGGTAGAGGCAAATATCTTTTATCTTCCGTTATATCCCGATGAGAATGATAATATCTTTAACGAATATTTTTTTAACACATCTGTTAATGCTTTATTACATTTATTGCCCGATGTAGAGCATCTATCTGAGGTTATTAAAGTTATAGATGTGCCTTCGGAAAAAAACGGAAAAGTTATGGAGTTGCTAATGAATGCCGAATTAAGTAAAGCTGTTGCTGTTTTTTCAGAAAAAACCGAAATTGATGAGTTTAGTTCTTTTGGAAAAAAAATGAACAAAGTAGAAACTAAAACTGATTATCACTGGCGATGGCGTTTAGAAATTGCCGAAAAAATAGCTTCTAAATTAGATGTAGAAAAATATGCTGTTAAAGGTCTCTATGTTTTTGGCAGCACAAAAAATGCAACCTCAGGACCCGGCAGCGATATTGATTTGCTTGTTCATTTTGATGGGAATGAAAGTCAACGAAATTGTTTAGTTTCGTGGCTTGATGCATGGAGTGTTAGTTTGGATTATATTAATTTTCAACGAACAGGTCACAAAACCGGTGGCTTGCTTGATGTTCATATTATAACCGATGAAGATATAAAAAACAAAAATAGTTTTGCTATAAAAATTGGAGCAATAACAGATCCCGCAAAACCTTTAAAATTAGGAACTGACTTGTAATTCTTTTTTAAAATAAGAAAAAACTTATGCTTCTTAAATGCCTTATGTGGTGGTTAAAAATATTAAACCATATAAGAAACATAAGGTCATATAAGAAAAAACTTATGTGTTCTTAAATGCCTTATGTGGTTCAAAAAATAATTAACCATATAAGAAACATAAGGTCATATAAGAAAAAACTTATGTGTCCTTAAATGC
>JAFGUD010000226.1 GCA_016938685.1 Bacteroidales bacterium
AAACCGGACTTTACAAGGAACTCAAAGCAAAGATACAACCGTTAGCGAAAATATTCAACTGAATTTTTATAGTAGGGTAATTGCACATGACGGTATTTTTGACTTTGTAAGTATGTACGGATCAACAGAAGAAACATTTTTTGTTAATTGGGATTTAGGAGGACCATATTGGAATCCTGAACCTAAAAACAGTTATAGTGCATCTCCACATAATTTTGTTAAAAATTGGAATACACCAATAATGATAGTTCAGGGAGGAATGGACTTTAGAGTATCTGAAACACAGGCTTTTGAAGCTTTTACGGCAGCAAAAATGATGGGTGTTGATGCTAAGTTATTATATTTTCCGCAAGAAAATCATTGGGTACTAAAACCTCAAAATGGTATTTTATGGCAGCGCGAGTTTTACAAATGGTTAGATTTGTATTTGAAATAATACTTAAAATAAAAAAAACCTCTCATCGTGAGAGGTTTTTTATTAAATTAGATTATCTCCGGTAAAACTTAAAGGCAATAAACTTTTTGAGTTAGGGATTATCAATATTTTTTCTTTCCCAAATAATAATATTTTAATTGGAGAATCAAATCTTGTTTCTGTTTCTAACATTACTTGTCTACAGCTACCGCAAGGTGGAGTAGGAACAGGAGTAAATTCACCGTTGTAAAAGGCACAAACAGCCAATGTTTTAACAGCTACATCAGGATATTTAGAATTAGCATAAAAAAGCGCAACTCTTTCTGCACAAAGCCCAGATGGATAAGCAGAATTTTCCTGATTTGTACCAGTAATTATTTCACCATTTTCCAACAATAATGCAGCTCCAACATGAAATTTTGAATAAGGGGCATAAGCTGATTTCGTAGCCTCTTTAGCTTTTTCAACAAGTTTTTTGTCCTGAGCTGTAAGGTCATCTAAAGATTGACATTCTTCAATATCAAAATTAATTTGTACTTTCTTCATATAAACTATTATAAAATTCTACAACTTTTGCAATGTTTTCAGGTTCTTTCATTTTCAACTTATTAGTTTTTATGTAACTTTTAAGCTGATCTTTCTTTTCAGATAAAGCATTTAAAATAGAACCCTTGTTTTTTGCAATTCTAATCAATTCACCATCTTTTAATATATAATAAGTGTGTTTTATATAATAAGTATCACTTGTTTCTCCAGCGTCCAATGCCGCATTATAATTGGATTCGATCATCTCCATGGTAAGCTTATCTATAAGAGTTGCTCTACCAAAAGCCATAATCTGAACAAATTCACAATCTCCAAGCTCAGGATGTTCTAGTACAAAATTTGTGCAATTTTCAAACACTTGTGAACCTTTATTTGTTTCATAATACATCCAATCTACTTTTGCAAAAAACAATACCTGTACGCTATCTGTTTTGTCAAGAATTTCTAAATATTTTGATCTAAAATTATATTTATATTTAATATCTTCAAAATAAGAAGAATCTTTTAGTACAATTGTGCCTTTCATCCAATCATCTACTAAATAAACGCTTCCCTTTGGTGCTGTTTTTTGTTTTGGCAAGTCGGTTGTCATGCCGTATCCTCTATTAATGTATACAGGAACAGATTTGCCATAAACTTGCATGGTTGATTGTGCGGTAAGGTTAATTGATAAGAAAATAACAATAGCCAAAAAAATAATTTTTTTCATTACAACTTGTTTTAATTTTTTAAAATTGAAATTTGTTTTGCAAAAGTAATAAAAATTCAAATCAATTTACAACCGGTTAAATTAAATCCTCTAAGAAACTCCGAACTTTCCATTTTCTTTTTTCCTTCTAGTTGCATTGTTTTAACAATAATAAAACCATCTAGGCATGAAATACGGAAACAGTTTTTATCAACAAATATTATACCTGGATTAAGTCTTTTTTCTGATTTAAGTTCTTCAATGTCAAATATTTTCATAAAAAAAATCTGACCTTCTTTTTCAAGATTTGTCCATGCGCCGGGATAAGGATTTAATCCACGAATAAAATTATAAACTTGATTCAAATTTTGATTCCAATCAATCTTGCAATTTTCTTTAAAGATTTTTGGAGCAGCTTTTAGTTGCACAAAATCAGAAACTAATTTATCCTGAGGTATTTCTTTAAAGGTGTCATTTTCTATTGAATTAACAGTTTCCAGAAGTAATTCTGCTCCCAATATCATTATTTTGTCATGAAGTGTTTCAGCATTGTCAGTCCTTGTGATTTCAATTTCTTTTTGATCAATAATTTTTCCGGTATCAACTTTATCATCAATAAAAAACGTAGTAACTCCGGTTTTTGTTTCTCCATTGATAATGGCCCAATTAATTGGAGCTGCTCCTCTGTAATTTGGCAAAAGTGAAGCGTGCAAGTTGATTGTTCCTTTGGGAGGTATTGTCCACACTTCTTTTGGCAACATTCTAAAAGCTAAAACTACAAACAAATCTGCATTGATTTTTTTTAATTCTGAAATAAATTCAGGATTTTTTAGCTTTTCTGGTTGTAAAACTTTAATATTGTTTTTTTCTGCATATTGCTTAACGACAGAAGGTCTTAATTTCTGACCTCTACCTGCAGGCTTGTCAGGAACTGTCACAACAGCAACTATTTCGTGGTTACTATTGTCTAATTTATCGAGAGAGTACACTGCTATTTCAGGAGTACCCATAAAAATAATTCGCATATTAAGTTAGATTTTTTTAAAGTTTTAAAAACTTATTTTTAATTTTGTAAAAAATCAGAGTACAAAAATGAAAAAAAACATCTTCTGGGCAATATTATTCTTAATATTTTTTATCGCTTGCGATGAAAAAGAAAGTAAAAATTCTAATAATTTTTCGATTCCTTCCGAGAATATTGTTCATAAAGTTAAATTGGAAGAAGACTTGACTGAATTTAGTAACAACGAAAAACTAGTTATTAAATTACTAATCAGGGCTTCTATGTACAACGATTCAATGTTTTTTTACGAAAATATTTCTAACTTCAAGGAAATATATTCACAAATAAAAGATCAAGAAAAGAAAGAACTATTTGTTTACAATTTTGGTCCTTGGGATAGATTTAATGAAAACAAACCTTTTATTGAAGGATTTGGAGAAAAACCATCAGGCGCAAATTTTTATCCTAATGATATTACAGTTGAAGAATTTCAGAATTATCCTGATAATTGTAAAAATAGCTTGTACACCTTTATAAGAAGAAATCAGGAAGGTGAATTATATTGTGTTCCTTATAATGTTCAATTTAAAACTTATATCGACAGTATTTCTGTTCTTCTTTTAAAAGCTGCTGAATTAACTGATTCTCCTGAATTCTCAGAATATTTAATTCAACGTTCAAAAGACATCAAGACAGACAACTATTTTAAAAGTGATAGTTTGTGGGTAAGATTACAATATAACAAACTTGATTACGTTTTTGGACCTATTCAAATTTTAGATGATTGTTTATTCAACTTAAAAGCCGAACATCAGTCGTTTTTGTTGGTTAAAGACGAAGTTTGGTCTGAGAAAATGCATAAATACAATAAATGGTTGCGATTTTTACAAAAAGCAATCCCGGTTCCCGAAGAATATCGTGCAGAAGAACCCGGAAGCAATTCAAGCATTTCCGTATATGATATAATATTTTTTGGAGGTTCTGCAACTGCCGGAGGAACATTAATATCTGTCGTTTTACCTTTGGAATCTCAAACTCAAATTACTCAAGGCGTAAAAAATCTTCAATTTAAAAATATAATGGAAAGCAAATTTGACGCTGTTTTGAAACCTATTTCAGATATTGTTCTTACAGATTTGCAAAAAGAATATATTTCATCAGAAGCTTTTTTTGTAAATACTATTTTGTATGAAATGGCTAATAGCTTGGGTATTAGAAATACTATTAATGGAAACGGAACTGTCAGAAATGCCCTTAAAGATTATTATACAACAACTAGTCATATCAAAAATTACGCTCTTTCATTATTCCTTGCAGAAAAACTTTACGAAGTTAGTGAGCTTTCTAATGACTTAAAAGAAAATTATTTAACCTTTGTAGTCGATTTATTAAGAAGAATAAGGTTTGGACTTAATAATGAATATGCCAAATCAAACATTGTTTTCTATAATTATTTAGTTGAAAATAAGGCGATTAAATATGATAAGAATAACCATATTATGATTGATTACAACAGAATGAAAACGGCTACCGAAAGTCTAACAAATCAGGTAATTATTATGCAGGGAAATGGTGATTATAGTGGTGTAAAAGCATTTGTTGATGAACATTTGTATATTGATGAGAAATTATATAATTTAATAATAAGCATAAACAATAACAATATTCCGACAGATATAGAAATCGTTCAAGGAGAAGATGTTTTGAAATTTTAACCTAAAAAAAATTAAATTATTCTATTCTTTTTCCAAACATGTAACACTTTTGATAAAATATTCGTTCAAGAGATTAATGTATAATATTAAAAATATTTAAATACCTGATTTTTTAGAAAGAATTAAGTATTCAAATTAGTTGAAAAATTTATGATAAAAATTACAGAAATGAAAAAAAACCTACTGATAATTAGTGCTATTCTTATAAGTTCGACATTTCTTTTTGCTTGTTTTTTTAACGAGACAGATAAAGAAAAAGTGGTGATGAGTCTAACATATAATTTGATAAAATCTAATCATTATGAAACTGTTGTTTTTGATGATGAATTGTCATTTAAAATATTTGATAAGTATTTAGAAAACTTGGATTACACTAAAAGATATTTGCTTCAATCTGATGTTAAAAAATTGACTAAAAACAATGATAAAATAGATGATCAAATTAGGAAAGAAGAGCTTACTTTTTTTGATTTGAGCTATGAAATGATTTCTAAAAGACAAATGGAAGTCAAAGAATATCCTGCTAAAATATTGGCGAATCCTTTTGATTATTCGGTTGACGAAGATTTGAGTTTAGATTATGACAATATTGATTATCCCAAAAATGACACAGAAAGATTTGAAAACTGGAGAAAAATCCTAAAATTAGAAGTAATACAAGAAATTGATAATCAATTAACGAAACAAGATAACGCTAAAGAGAAAGCAGATACTAATTTTGAGTTTAAGGATTATGAACAAATTGAAAAAGAAGCAAGAGAAACTGTTCTGAAAAATTATGATGATTATTTTGATAGAGTTTCAAAACTTAGAAAAGAAGATTATTTTTCAATTTTTATTAATGCAATAACATTAAGTATAGACCCTCACAGCGAATATTATGCTCCAAAATCAAAGGAAGATTTTGATATACAAATGTCTGGAGAACTAGAAGGTATTGGAGCAACCTTGACTCAGAAATTTGGGGAAATAAAAGTTGCAAATGTTGTTATTGGTGGAGCTGCATGGAAAGAAGGAGAACTTGAAGAAGGAGATATTATTTTTAAAGTTGCTCAAGAAGGCGAAGAGGCTGTTAATGTTTCTAATATGAGGTTAGATGACGCTGTAAGACTTATCAGAGGCAAAAAAGGAACAATAGTTATTTTGACTGTTAAAAAAATTGACGGAACAATAAAAGAAATTTCAATTACTAGAGATAAAATTATTCTTGAAGAAACTTATGTTAGATCTCTTATTATCACTGATGAGAATACAAATTCAAAAGTGGGGTACATTCATTTACCAAGTTTTTATATTGATTTTCAAAAATATAATGGAAGAAGATGTTCTAAAGATTTTAAAGATGAATTATTAAAGTTGAAAAAAGAGAATGTTGAAGGTATTATTATTGATTTGAGAGATAATGGAGGAGGTTCTCTATCTGAGGTTGTTGATATTGCAGGTTTTTTTATTGATAAAGGTCCAATTGTTCAGGTTAGAAATAGAAATGGTAGGAGTAATCAACTTAACGATGACGATGCAAGTATTATTTTTGACGGAAATGTTGTAGTTATGACTAATCAATTTAGTGCATCAGCATCGGAAATATTTGCAGCAGCCATGCAGGATTATAATCGTGCTATTATTTTTGGAACACCTCAAACATTAGGAAAAGGAACTGTTCAACAAATAATGGATTTAGATAAAGCAAATAGAGTTTCCCCTGATTTAAAACCACTTGGCGCTTTAAAATTAACAATTCAAAAATTTTACAGAATAAATGGAGGTTCAACTCAAATTGAAGGAGTTAAGTCTGATATTTCATACACTACTACATATACTTATTTAGAAATAAATGAAGAATCGTTTGATAACGCATTGCAATGGGATGAAATTCCTGCATTGTCTTATGATAAATGGGTGCCAAAATATAATTTGAGTCAGGTTAAAGAATCCAGTTCTCAAAGAATGAAAAATGATACTGCTTTTATCTTCACTGAAAACTACGCTATGTTTCTGAAACAAGAAGATGACCAAGAAAACATTTCTTTAAATCTTGACAATTATAGAGAAAGAACAAAAATTAGACGAGATAAAAGAAAAGAATACAACAAAGCTACAAATAAACAAATTCCTGTTGTTTTTGAGTATTTGAAAGATGATGTTAAAGAAATGGAAAGTGACACATTAGTTAAGTACAGATACGATAATTGGTCTAAAAAACTCAAAAAGGATTTTGAACTTAACGAAGCATATAATATTGTTTTAGATATGAATAAGTTCTAAAATATTTATAGTGATATAATATTGGGGCTTTTTAGCCCCTTTTTTATTGTTGATTTTTAAGTGATTAAACATTAACTTGATTTTTTTTGTTTAAAAATTTTGCATCAAAATATTTTTATTTACCTTTGCACTCGCAAAAACGGCGAGGTAACTATATTGGCAAAGCGTCCCGATGCAATCGGGAAGATCAGCAGTTCAGTTATTTTGCAAAAGTTCTTAAATAATATGGCGAGGTAGCTCAGCTGGTTAGAGCGTCCCGATGCAATCGGGAAGGTCAGA
>JAFGUD010000227.1 GCA_016938685.1 Bacteroidales bacterium
ACCGTTACAGGGCATTTTGAAAAAAGACAAATCAAATGAATGAAATTACAGATTTGTGGAAAAATTATAATACTTCTTCCAAACAACTAAAAGAGAAACTGGGTCGGACATCAAATTTAGTTGGAGAATATGCTGAATATTTGGTAAATGAATATTTAAACGGAGAGTTGTTAACTGCTTCACACGCCAGTGCAGACATAAAAGCGCCTAATGGAGACTTACACCAAGTTAAAAGCCGCAAAATTACAAATGGACAGACAACCCAACTAGGAATTATTCGTTCCTGGAATTTCGATTTTCTAACGATAATTCTGTTCGATGATAATGGTTCTGTGATAAAAGGACTCATTTATCCAAAATCAATTGCAGAGAAATATGCTGTGGAAAATGAACATCAAAATGGCTGGGTAATCTCTATTACAAATGAATTTCTAAACGACGAAAACAAACTGGATATTACTCAAAAAATAAGACAAATAAATAATGATTCCCAAGTACATCCAAAAAACGAGACTAGTACAAATCTTAATTTTGGGACTGAAACTTTCAAAAAAGAAAATAGGAATACAAACACTCCATTTCAAGAGAAATCAGAATTAAAAATTGGTAAGTACGTTCAAAAAACGTTTAACGAGATTATTAATAAAATTGACAGAAACGAGCTAGAAAATCTGCAACGACAAGATTATTCAAAAACAGTTTTCGACTTGCAATTTCCGTTTTTAAGAAAAGTGCAAAAAAATGACAAGGAAAAGCCTTTAAGATATTGGAAAACACCAGTTAGAATCATGGGAGAATTATATTTCATGTGTTCTGAGTGGTATGAAAAAGAACCAAATAATGATAGACCTTACTATGAAAATTGGTTAAACAAAATGAGAAAGAAATAAAAAACTAACACTATAAAAATCAAAATGCTTTACGACAGAGACTTCAATATTTTGACTTCTGAGGAATCAGAAAAAATCAAAAAAGCTGAATCATTTAAAGCTCGGACTGCTATTTTAAAAAATGGTTGGACTCCTGAAAATTTTCTGAAATACCGTGAACTCCTTCCTGAAGCAGCAGATTTTCATAATTCACTTTTCCCTAACAATTTATTGTATCCGGACTCAATAAGGAATAAAGATTTAAACGAAAAAATGCGAAAGGATTTTGAAACCTTATTAGATTCAAAAATAACTGAACGGGACATATTGAATTTCATAAACAATAATAAATACTACAATATCATTGGTTCCATTTTTCAAAAATATTTATTTGGACATCACCAAGCGTTTCTGTTTAAAGAATTTGAACTCACATCAACCTATAAAGCTGACTATTTACTAATCGGCAGAGGTTCTGGAGGCTATGGTTTTGTATTTATTGAGCTTGAAAATCCTTATGGTCAAATAACAACAAAAAATGGTGAATTTGGCAGTACATTTAGAAAAGGGATAAAACAAGTAGAAGATTGGGATTCATGGTTGGAAGCTAATTATTCAAGTTTAAAATTAATTTTTGATAAATATAAAAATCCAAGAATGGAATTGACAAAAGAGTTTAATTCTTTGGATAAGTCTAGACTAAATTATGTAGTAATTGCGGGAAGAAGAACCGATTTTAATGAAAAAACATATGAATTAAAAAGAAAATATTTAAAACGAAATAATATCAACATAATGCATTATGACAATTTATTAGACTACTTTAATGACTTGAGTAAACACAATAATTATTAAAAAACGCCCTGTAACAAATTGTAAATTGCATTGCGGTTTTCGTGGTGTGTCGTTCGCTGGATTCTCGCAACATCGTTCCGTCCTGCCGGACAGGAACGAGCTCCGAAATCCGCAACGACAACTTA
>JAFGUD010000228.1 GCA_016938685.1 Bacteroidales bacterium
AAAAATAATAATCCAGATATTGATGTAAAAAATATAACTCGTTCAGATGCAGAAAATATTGCATATCAAAGATATTATAAAAAATATGGTATCGACAGATTACCCGATGGAATACGTGGTGATGTGTTCCAGGTTGGATGGGCATGCGGACCTGGTGTTGCAATTAAACAATTACAATCAGTACTGGGTGTTCCGAAAACAGGTATCATTGATGATGCAACCATAAATGCATCACAAAATTATTCTTCTGATTTGCGTGGTCAATACCTGACAAAACACAGAAATTATTTAATCGGTATAACAGAACGAAACCCAACCCAAAGAAGATTTTTGAACGGTTGGATGAATCGAGTAGAGTTAATTCGTGACAATGGCTGTAACAGCTAAAAGGAGTTTTTAATGAAAAAAATTTTATTTTCTTTTTTAATTATTTTTTCACTTGCCAATGCAAATGCTGATATGGGAACAGCTAAGTATCGTGATGCGTTGAATAAATGTGATAAAAACCAAGAATCCCAATTGAATAAAGTCGTATCCACAAATGATATTAAAAAAACCGTTATGGATACTTCTAATTGTTATATAAAAGTTGGTAATTCCGTTATTAAAAAATACTACTCTGATACACGTGAAGAAACTGCAAAAAAGTTTATTGATTTTGCAAATTCAATTTATTCGGCTTCATTTAATGTTTTCAGCGGCCCTGACGAATGTTATCCAGAATGCGGTCAAATTTCAGAAACTATGCGTATGAACATGACTGAATCTTACATAAAAAAATATATTTTGGATATGCTGGATTATATTGATACTTTGGATGTATAGGTTATTTTATCAAGAACATATTTTTTGCAGAATAAACAATATTTCCAGAAACCAGTAAATGGTCAAACAAATCAATATTAACTGTTTTTAAAATATTTTTCAGTTCTGTGGTTATTGTTATGTCATCAGTTGAAAAAGAAGTCATAGATTGTGGATGATTATGCAACATAACAATTGATGTCGCATTCAATTCC
>JAFGUD010000229.1 GCA_016938685.1 Bacteroidales bacterium
AAAAGAATACGATAATCAATAATCATTTGAATTAATTTCTCAACAATTTGATCTTTTTTCAAAACTTTACTAAAAACGTTTGGTTTCGATTTATTTATCAAATCTCCTTCAACATACTTTTTCCCATCAGCCTCCATAGCTACAAGTTTTCTAATTTCGTCAATATAAACATGTATTTCTTCATCTGCTACCATTATTTTTTCGGCAGTTTCTATATTTGAACCAATTGTATCATTTGTTTTAATCAGAGAAACAATTTGTTTGTTTTCAACATCTACCATTTTGTAAACATTGATATTACTCGTATAAACAGAATCTGAATTTGTAATAAAAGAGTAAGAAACCCTTGTGGTTGCAAGCATAAGCATTGATGTAACACCTATTCCAACTATTATGATAATATGTGCAAAATTAGTTTTAGTTTCTTTTGCCTTTTTAAAAACCTGAACTAAATAAATTGGCAAAAACACCATTGCTAAAAACAGAGGACCAAACAACAGCAACTTTCCGGCTCCTGGCCAATGCATTATTTTAAATAATGGACCGACAATCAACACAGCGATTGTTAAATAGCCAACTATTGGGAACAAAATACTTTTCTTTTCCTGTTGTTCTTTGTGAGAAATATAAAAAAACACAGGAAGAAACAATAACACAAGAATTAAAGCTCCGAATAAAATACTAATACTAGCGCCAGGCCAATGATTTAT
Organism: Bacteroidales bacterium; assembly: GCA_016938685.1. Lineage (GTDB taxonomy): Bacteria > Bacteroidota > Bacteroidia > Bacteroidales > JAFGUD01 > JAFGUD01. The sequence continues at coordinate 711 of JAFGUD010000229.1, forward strand.
TTTAAAAATTATTCCGGTAAACATAATTAGAGTACCGAAAACTCCTGATATGTACATTAACTTTTTCATTTTTTGAAATTTTAAATTAGTTGATAAATTTGTTTCATGCTGAATGTGCCTAAAAATGTCATCATCAAGCGAATCAATTACTTTATTGTATGCAACATTAAAAGTTATTCCATTACTCAAATCAGGTTCAATTAAACAACAAATATGGTCAATCATTTCGTAGAGTAAATTTCCTTCTGCCAAACCCCGATTCTGCAAATCATCAGACATAAAGTCTATGCAATTTTCAGTTGTTACATTCATAATCATGCAGGATAAGGATTCAAAACATAAGTCATTACTTCTACATATTCCAAAAACTCTTCAAGTTTAGTTTTTGAAGTTTTAATACCCGATTGTGTGAGTTTGTAATAAATTCTTTTGCGTTTCCCAATCAATTCCGATTCTGTTTGAACATGCCCTTCGGCCTCAAGTTTATGCAAAACAGGATACAAAGCACCAAAAGAAATCTTTATTTTACCTTTTGATAATTCCTCAACTTTTTGAGTTATTTCATAACCGTACATTCGTGAATTTTCAGAAAGTAATTTTAAAACAATTGTACGCAAAGTACCTTTAATTAAATCATTAGATAACATTTTAAACAATTTTTAAGTTATAATTATTCTTTGCAAAAATATAAAAGACTTTTATATATAACAAACTTATATATCGGAATATTGTATAAAGTTTAAAATAATTTACATATTACTGATAATCAGTAAATTACAAAAGAAAACAAAAGAACCCCAGAGAGACGACCTATATTATTTCGCAAAATAATAAGTTGAAAACTTACTGATATTCCCGGATTTAAGTTAAAAACTTAAACCAAAGGACAAAAGAAGACATCAAAAAAAGTCCCAGCCGTACAACTTGTATTATTTCGCAAAATAGTAAGTTGATAACTTACTAATATTCTCGGATTTAAGTTAAAAACTTAAACCAAAGGACAAAAGAAGACATCAAAAAAAGTCCCAGAGGGACGACCTGTTTGTAAGTTCTGACGCAAGTCGGAACAAAGATGAAAGAACAATAAAGTGCCGTTAGGTACGTCCCGTGTTTTTCCTTAACTTAACAACAATGAATTGCAAATACTAAATTTTTGTCTTAATTTGCTTTTACAAACTAACTCAAAATATAAAAATGACCAGCAAATTAAAGATTGGAATAATAGGCGGAACAGGAAAAGCCGGGAAATATCTTGTTAATAAGCTTTTAAGTCAAGGTTTTGAAATAAAAATGCTAGTTAGAAATCCCGAAAAAGTAAACATTCCTAAAGAATCGGCAGAAATAATTGTCGGCGATATTCAGAATTATGAAAAAGTAAAATCCTTAATTACCAATTGCAACGCAGTTTTAAGCACACTCGGACAGGATTTTGGGAAAAAACTCATATTTTTAAATGGTACCCAAAATATAATAAACGCAATGAATGAGTTGCAGATAAAAAGATACATAATGTTAGCCGGAATAGCCTTAAACACACCAAACGACAAAAAAAACTTTAAAATAAAACTCACCTCAAAAATAATGAAATTACTCTTTTCGGGAACAATTAACGACAAACAAAAAGCTTATAATTTACTATCAAATATCGATATAGATTGGACAGTTGTACGAGTTCCAATGATAAAAATGACCGATTCGTCAGACGAAATAAAAATTGATTTGGCAGATTGTCCGGGAACCAAAATAAACTCAACAGATTTAGCAGATTTTATGATAAAACAAATTTCAGATGAAACATTTATTCAAAAAGCACCTTTTATTGCTAATTAAGCAGGTTGTGTGTTTTTATCTTTTTGCACAAAAACACCAAAAATACTCTGAATAATTATCAACACGAAGCCAAAAAACAATGTTGAAAGTAAAGTAAAACCATTAGATAAAATACCAAAAGCGAGAGCGGAAGTTTCGGAAAGTCCAAAAAGCAAAAACGCTTGCAAAACAAAATATTCAACAGAACCAATTCCTCCCGGACTTGGAATTAACCAAGCGGCGTAAGTAAAAGTGGTAAGTGTGTAGACAAAAATAAACGATATTTCATTATTAAACAGAGCTTTAAACAAAAATAAATTCATAAAAAACAACATTCCCCATAGTAAAACTCCCCACATCAAAAAAATAAAAAAACGTTTTAACTTAAATGTCATTTTTACAGAATCTACAAATTCTTTTATTTTAGAATGATATTTCTTGAAAATCAACTTCTTTTTATATAAAACAGCACACAAAACTATAACACCAACCAAAACAACCACAAAAACAGTAACAAATAAAGGATTATTAAATAATTTCGTAATTCCCCAATCGTTGAGTAGTTTAACCAAGATTGCCAAAACTTCATCAAATTTTATTGTCAAAACGATTAAAATACCGGTAAACATGAACAAAAAATCGAACACACATTCGGAAAGATATGAACCAAGACACGAAGAAAAAGGAACACTCGCAGTTTTTCGAAGATTTCCGCAACGCACAAAAGCGCCAAGTTTTATGGTAAAACTATTGGTAAAAAAATGCAACATCAATGCATAAAAAGCAGTCTTTGGGGCAACTTTATAGTTCAAATTTTCAACCTGGATACGCCATTTTTCAGAACGAGCTATGTAGGAAATAAAATAAAACAATAGAGCCAATAGAACATAACCGATTTTTGCTGAAAAAACAGTGCTCAAAATATCCTTTATCGGCTGATTTCTAAGCGATAAAAACAAAAAAACTGCTGCAACAAATATTCCTAATAAAGTCTTTAATAATTTATTTTTCACTAGTGGAAGGTTTTTTGGATATTTTCTTCCGTTTTTTCTTTTTTCGAGGCAGTTTTTTCAAGAATCCAGATTGAAAAGAACCCAACAACTGCCAAAACAATTGCCAATATTAAAACAGTGTCAATCGTTGGCATAAATCGCTCATAACCAAACACTTTAACGTCACCTTCGACAAGTAATTTACCGAATTTATCGGTTTGCATTAAAATTCCGTCTTTATCAAAAGAATGTTTCCAAGGCCAAAGAATAGCCAACGAACCAAGAATAAAGCCTGTTAAAAGTGCAATTGTTTGATTTTTGAACTTTTTATATAACCAGGAAAGTAAATGCGCAAATGCCAAAAGCCCAACAACAGCTCCAATCACAACAGGTATAAGCAAAGAAAAATTAAACTCATCTACAGCTTTTAGAATAAGCTCATATTCACCCATTAGAACAAGCACAAAACTGCCTGAGAGTCCGGGCAAAATCATGCTACAAATAGCAACTATTCCACTGATAAACAAATAAATAAAAGAATCATTTTCGGTAGCAGGATTTAAAATTGTAATAACAACAGCAATTCCTGTTCCGACTATAAAAGAAATAATTACCGGCAAATTCCATTTTTCGATTGTTTTTCCGACAGCCCAAACAGAAGCCAGAATTAACCCAAAAAAGAAAGACCAAATAAATATCGGATAATTATCGAACAAAAAAGTTAACAATTTAGCCAAACTAACAATACTTAAAGCAGCACCAAGCAAGACAAAAAACAAAAACACAAAATCTGTATGTTTTGCGAACTCTTTAAATTTTCCTTTAAAAAACAATTTAATTGCCTGTAAATCAAACGATTTAAGACTATCAATTAAACGTTCAAAAATACCGGTTATAAGCGCAATTGTACCGCCGGAAACTCCCGGAATTACATTTGCGGCACCCATTGCAAACCCTTTGAAAAAATTACCTGCTTGTTCTTTTAATCCAGCCATTTTTTGTTTGTTTTTTTGCAAAAATAAAAATTTAATCCAACTTGAATTTATTTGATTGAAAAAACTACAGTTTTTTAAGAACTAAAAAAAATAAAAACTCATCAAAAAGTAAAAAAAACAAAAGAAACTAAAACACAACTAAAACATGATATTTAAAACTTTTTTAATTATATATTTTCTATTTTTTTGACCAAAAATTTTTTAAATAAAAAATGTTATTTTACATTCGCCCCAAAAATAATAATAAAAATTAATGCTTAAATTTAAAATCATGCAACAATCTGGAAATCAAGTGATTACCCCCCCCCCACGCCAATTGCCAACGCTACAAATGGACAAACTTAATAATTATTACAATTTTGTTTTTAGCTGTTATTAACAACTTTGCGTATGGGCAGAGTTTTATGCAAAACGGCAGAGTTGGATACGACTCTACAATTTACCACCCAAACTCATTCGGTATTGGGTTTGAACCTTCAAAAAGTGTAATTGAGCCATCTGCAATAATCGAAATGCAATCCTCAAACAAAGGACTATTAATTCCCAGAATGACAACCGAACAAATACTTGCTATAGAGCAACCGGCAAATAGTTTACTTGTGTACAACACAACCGATATTTCGTACACTTATTATGATGCAACCACAAACAGTTGGATTAAACTAGGCGTAATGACAGAAACAGACAGAGCCTGGGAAAGTCTTGGCGGATTTACTTACCTTATTAATTATGATGATTATGTAGGAATTGGCACCAATGAACCTTTTAAAAAATTACATATTTATACAACTTCCGCAAACGAAAATTTAAAATCAACCTTAAGGCTACAAACAAAAGAGGCCGAAGTACACAGATATTTTAATTCTGTTTGGGATATAGAAAACAATAATGATTTGATGTTTAATTACGCATCGGCTGAAACTGACATTAACCCAACAACACAAACCAAAGTTACTTTTAGGCGCGACGGGAAAATTGATGCTTCAGGATATATGATAAATGGTGTTGATATAGCCAACACTTTGTGGACAAAAAATACAGGTGGAATTTTTTACAATTCCGGTAATGTTGGTATCGGAAATGAAAATCCAAATGCAAAATTAGAGATTTCAAACAATTTATACGAACAATGGACAACTTCAATCAATAACACTCATGGAATGGGCAATGGATTGAAAATAACAGCAGGAAATTCGGCGACATCTGCCACGATAATGCAACTTGAAACAAATGACAATTATCCGGCAATGATAGTAAAATCAACCGGCAAAGTAGGAATCGGTACCAATACACCAACAGCTAGCTTAAACATAAACAGTGATGAAGAATGGTTAGCATTACTTATTGAAAGAAATTCCGGGTTTTTTGCAAACACAAAAGCTAAAATTGGAATAAGTTCAAATGACGGAGGAGGAGCTGGTTTAAGAATAATGTTAATGGAAGATAATGCGAGTCACGAAGCTCTTTTTATAAAAGGAAATGGAAATATTGGCGTTGGGAATACAGCACCAAATGAAAAACTTGAAGTAACCGGAAATATAATTGCAGATATTTATTACGGCGAAAAACTCAGATTGGAAATAACCGACTGGCAAGACGAAGTTTTCTACCCTGAATACGAACTTATGACTATTGACAGTTTAGAAATGTTTGTAAAAGAAAATCATCATTTGCCTGAAATACCAAGCGAACAACAAGTTATTGAAGATGGGCTTGATGTAGGAGATATGCAAACTTTGCAAATGCAAAAAATTGAAGAACTTACACTTTATATTATTGAATTGAATAATATTATCAACGAACAACAAAAAGAAATAATTGAAATAAAAGAAGAATTAAAAACTAAAAGATAATAACTAATAATCAATAGTAATAATTAGTAGTTACTAATTGGATAGGTCTAAATAACTTTAACCTTTTTAAAAACACGCTCTCAACAATTCCTATTTTATTAAAATGGTTAGAGGGATTTTATTACTAGGCAAACACTATAAACACAACACACTCTAGAACTCAATAAATTATGAAAAGGTCAATATTTTACTTTATTTTTTTACTTTCTGGAATTATAACACATGCTCAGCATCCAATAGAATACGCTTATGATGTACATGGTAATAGAATTGGCAGGCATGTTGTAGAAATTAGATTAGACACTTTGGATTTTAAAAAAGACAGCACCGCTGTGATTACTGAAACATTATATACAGAAAAAAAAACAAGATTAGAAGTAACAAATGTGCTAGACGAAACGATAATTTCTATGTATCCTAATCCAACAAATGATATTTTAAATATCGATATTCTTAATTCTAATGCTACTGAAAGAACCATTTACATTTATTCTATAACAGGACAAATTATTGAGAAAAAAAATGAAACCGAAAATTCGTTGAAAATAGATTTAAGCAATTTCTCGCAAGGAACTTATATTATTATTATTCAATCAGGAAGCTATAAGTATCAACAAAAAATTATTAAACAATAAACGTTAATTATGAAAAAAATAATATATTTATTGATTAGTATCTTGCTTTTTTCAATAAGTTGTAAAAAAGAAAAAATACCTGTAATTAATATAACTATAAATGATTCTAGCTATATATTACATAAGGATTCGACAATCACATTTAGTATCAACGCAGAAACTGAAAGATTTTTAACAAAATTTGAAATTTATTTTATTCTTGATTCGAAAATAATTGTGCTTTTTGACACGCTTTTAAATACAGATAATTTTATAATGCAATATAATTATACGATACCTGATTCTTTAACAAGCAAATGTGAGTCGTCTCCAATAGAATTTTTTTTCGATTTTTATCAAGATGACAATAAAATTTTTACCAAAATAATCCCTTTTAGAATAGACTATGACAATACTTTTTTTACAAAACAATTTACTTTATATGCAATAACAAATGATATTAATAAAAAAGGGTATTTAAGCATAGATAATAATACAACTTATACTCCCGAAGAAGCAATTAACCATGCTGCTGATGTGGATTTTGCTTTATATTTTGATTATATATATTATGATTTGTATTTTACTTCTCCTTCATACGATGATTTGCGAGAAAATAATGATTATGGGACTAAAAATTGGGATACGGTTAAAAATAATTCCTTAAATTTTAGTCATGTGTACGGTTTTACTGAGGAAGAATTTGCGAGTAATTACAACAGTATGAATATTGAGAAAATTGCAAACCTAAATACTTTTAATCCATACTATAATGCTCTTGAAATTAACAACGTATTATTTGTTTCAAAGTATTTTGTGTTTTTTACAGATAAATATTTTGGTATTATGAAAATTATTATCCTTGATAATTCTAATGAAAAGAAACTAGAACTTGAATTAAAATACATTTATAAATGCTGGCAAAACCTATAATTATTTAAACCAAAAACCATGAAAACTTATGTCTTTAAATTATTTGTCACAATTTTTATTATTAGTTTCTTTACATCTTGCAATAAATGGTACGATGATGATACTATGATTGAAACTGTTCTTACTAATGGTATTTGGGAAATTAGCGTACAAGAATATAGTAGTAATTGTGAAAAAAATATTCTTTCATACAGCTCTCCCGATCGTTCTAATTATAGAGTTTATAAATCTGATGGATTTGTATACACTTATTCACTTAATGATTTGTATAACCAGAATTCTACTTCAACATATCTTGATTCTACTTTTTATAGAAATAAATCTGATTTTTTAATTTTACAAACCGGTGATACTATCTGGAATACATGCAAATATGGCGAATGGTGGATTGAAAATAATAAATTAGTCGTTAAAAATTATTTTGCAGTCGTATTTGTTAATGAAATGTTTCTAAGGGTCACCTTGATGATTTATAACAACATTTTTAAACGCGAATATTATAGTTTTATAGATTTTCCATTTATTACTACATTTGAAATAACAAAATATAACGATGAGCAAATTATTCTTGATAATTATTTCAATCTTCCTGTTTATGAATATGACGAAGAACTTGAAAAATATGAACCTACAGAAGTTGAATATACATTGCATCAACATTTTGAATATCTAAATCTAAAATAAAATTTGTATGATAATGAAAACAATCTATTATATTCTTATATTCTATTTTTTTACAACTATTTCGGCATTTTCTCAAACTCCACAAATAGGAGAATATTTTGAGTTAGATGAAAATTTAACAGGAGAAACTTATATATACAGAGCAAGAGATTATATTGAACTACAACCAGGTTTTGAATATTCTGCCGAAGGTAACAAATTTTTTTATGCGGAAATTGCCCCTTCAATTATTTTACCGATTGATTATAACGAACCACAAATTCCTTGGTCTGATGAATTTGATGTTGGATCATTGCCTGGTCAGGCATCTGTTTCACCAATGGGTGGAGCAACATATCAAATTCCCATACAAGTTTCTCCGGGAACTGCCGGAGTTCAGCCAAATTTATCAATTGTTTACAATAGTCAGTCGCAAGGTGGAGTTTTGGGACAAGGTTGGGATATTTCCGGATTTTCTATGATAACACGAGTTCCTGCAAATACTTATTATGATGGACAAATTGATCCTGTTGATTTTGATGAAAGTGATAGATTTGTTCTTGATGGGCAAAGACTTATTGCTATTAATGGTGAATATGGGGTAGCAAACACAACGTATGCTACTGAAATTGAAAGTTTCTCGGAAATCACTACTACCTGGGTGTCTTCAAATGGTTATGGTCCCCAAACGTTCAAAGTTGCGACAAAAGATGGTGCAGAATTACATTATGGATATGAAGAATATTCAAGAATACAAACTGAACTTGAAAATAATGCAACTATAAATTTTTGGTTACTCGACAGGATAATTGACCCGAATGGAAACTACATGACTATCTCATATAAAGAAATAGATGGATATTTTTATCCTGAAGAAATCAGATACACAGGAACAGAGGAATTTGAACCATACAATGTGATAAAATTTTACTACTCAGAGAAAATAGACAATAGTTTTTCTTATATATCCGGAGGAAGTGTTGTGAATAAGTTATTGTTAAGAAAAATTGATGTCAGTTCTAACGAAAAACTCAAATGGTCTTATGAATTCAAATATACAAAAGATATTGTTTCTAAATTATCCGAAGTGTTTTTATATAATGAAAACGGAGAACATTTGAATACTACAAAAATTGATTGGCTTGAAACAAATAATATGTTTGAGATTACGAAAAGTGAAGCAATTTCAACATCTTCGGTAATAAAAAGCAATTCGCTCTTTGTTGATATAGATGGATTGTCAAAGCAGGTGCCGGTAAAAGTTACTTATGATAATGAGGCTAAAACTCAAATTTCATTCTCTTCTACCCACCCCACTATTTCATTTAATTCTAAATACGAATTTGTTAATAAAGGTGACTTTGATGGAGACGGAAAAGAAGAAATACTTATTGTTTTAAAAAGCGAAGAAAAGAACGACAAAGGAGTGTCATATTTTTATGTTTGTGATAATTTAGAAACCGGCAATTATTCTATACATAAAGTTTTAGAAAAAAAGATAGATGCAGACCTTGAAGTAGGTGATTTTAATGGTGACGGGAAAACTGATTTTTTGTTTGAAGACAATAATAACAATGTCTTGAACTATAAAATAGTTAACAATAGTGCTGTTTTGTATAAAAGTAAAAAGATACCCAAATTAAGAGAAATAAGAGTTGCTGATTTTAATGGAGATGGAGTAACTGATATTTTGACAATTTCAGCAGCAGAAAATTATCTCAATATTTATGATGTTTCAAAAGGCAGTTTTAATTTATATCACAGTTCAAATATTTTAGATAATAAATCGGTATTTAGAATATCTGATTTTAACGGAGATGGTAAAACTGATATTTTTGTTCAAGATAACAATGATAATACAAAATGGCTTCTTTATTTCAATATGGCTAATGGTATTTTTAGAACACCTGTTACAATTACTAACAGCTATCAAGATGCTGTTTTGGTTGGAAATTTTGCAGGACTTCCAAGTTCAAATGTTGTTTTTTGTCAGGTATCAGACCAAATTTTGTACATTAGGATGTACACTTTTTATGGCTATAATAAATGGAATATCAAATCAGGATCTGTTTCTATTGCAGTAAATAATATTTTAGAATTTAATCAAAATACAATAGAATCTTATATTGACCAAAATTATGATGGAAAACAGGATATCTATACCGGAGCTAGTACGACTAGTGGATACCCTGCTTATTATCTTATTGCATATAAGCCAGAAGTTAATACTAACTCAATACAAACTATAACAGATGGCTATGACAATAAAGTTGAATACACAATGGAATCATTGACAGCAAAGAATAGCTTTGGCTCTTATACAAACACTGATGATAACGTTTTAGCAATAGTCCCTCCAATTTATGTTACTACAGAATTGACTAATAATTTCAAAGAAGATGGAAATTATTCTGCAGAATATAGTTATGGTTACATGCTGGTTCATAAACACGGAAAAGGGTTTATGGGTTTTAACAATGTAGCTACGAGAAACATCAACGCAAATACCGAAACAATAACTAATTATGATTATTTTAGAGATAATTTTTTCTTGTTTCCTGTTGTTTCAAAGACATCAGTTTCCAACGGAATAGTAATTTCAAAATCGAAGTACAATTATAACAAAATAACTTTTCCGACTGTATCTAATCTGTTGTTTATACCTATTATAGATTCCACAATTACTGTAGACGAACTACACGGAATCAGCGAAATCACAGATTACACTTATGATAACTACGGAAATTTAACATATTCATCAACAAAAAATGGACTAACAGAAGCTGTTGTTGTAAATACATATACTGATAACGGCACAGGAATAGACTATCTTCCGGAAACTTCTAAAATTATTAAAAAAAGACCTAATGAAGTACCTTATATTAGAAATATTGAATATCAATACTATAATAATGGTACACTTAAACAAGAAATTTCTGACTTAGGTACCGATTTTGAAATTACTACGGTTTATGAGTATGACAATTTTGGAAATCCTGAAAAAATTCTTGTTACTCCTAAAAATATGCAAACAAGAATATCCAGAGTTCAATATGATAACAAAGGACGATTACCTATAAAAAAAATAAATCCGTTAGGACAATTCGCTACTTACACTTACAATTATTCAACCGGTTCTGTATTATCGGAAACTTCAATAAATGGATTACAAACTTTTTACGAATACGATAACTGGGGGCAACTAACTAAATCTATTTTACCTGACGGAAACTTTATCACTAACAATATTACATGGTCTGATAAAGGTCAATTGTACGCTTCTATTACTACTAATATTGATGGAACAACATCAAGAACTGATTATGATAGGTTACAACGTGACGTTTTCTTTGAAAACACAGGATATAATGGAGAAAAAATAATTTCTGCCAAATCTTATAATAATAAAGGTCAACTTATCAGAACAGTAGAACCCCATTATTATGATACTGAATATCATACTATTGAATATTCTTATGATAATATTGGTCGGATTTTACGTATATATTCTACTGCAACAGGCTCAGAAACAACATACAATTATGGTAGTTTAGGTTCAAAAGAAACAACTATAACAACTAATAATAAAGAAACAACGCAAATAATAAATGATGCAGGTGAAGTTACTGAAACCACGGATAATGGTGGTACAATTAACTACACTTACTACGCTTCGGGCTTAACAAAAGACATCAGTTATGACAACAATACCGTACATTTAGAGTATGACCTAATTGGTAATAAAATTCAATTGAATGACCCTGATGCAGGAATTATTAGGTACACTTATGATGCACTTGGCAACTTAACACAACAAATTGATAATGAAGAACACGTGTTTAATATGCAATATGATATTTTAAATCGGCTAATTGTAAAAGAAGCCCCGGAAGGTACAACAACATACACTTATGATTCTCAACCAAATGGCAAAGGCAAAATAGCATCTGTGACCGGATTTAACGGAATTTCTGAAACATATTTTTACGACCAACTCAGCAGAAATTTCAAAACAACCGAAACTGTGGACGAAGTAGATTACTCATACACATATACATACGATAACCTAAGCCGTGTAAAAACAGTAACATACCCCGGAGGTTTTTCAATTACCAAAAATTATGATAACTTTGGCTATCTGAAACAAATTCGCAGAACCGATAACAACCAATTTATCTGGCAACTAGACAACATAAACGAATATGGGCAAATAACAAGAACAACTCTTGCAAATCAACTTATGACAACATACTCGTATAACGATGAAAATCACACGCTGGAAAATATTTCAACACCAGGAGTTCAAAACTACAATTATTTTTTTGACCCCACAACCGGAAATTTAATTCAAAGAAAATTAAATAACTTTACCGAAAATTTTGAGTACGATAATTTAGACAGACTAGTTTCCGTAAGAAACCAAAACAACGACATAACACTGTCTATGAGATACATAGACGAAACAAACCCTAACGGCAACGGAAATATAGAATATCAAACAAATGTTGGAACATACAATTATGATCATCCAACAAAACCTCACGCAGTAACAGGACTTGAACCATCAGCGTTTTTACCCGAACAAAACCTGCAAAATATAACATACACTTCTTTTAATAAAGTCAATTCAATAAGCGAAATTGATTACGAATTAATTTTTACTTACAATTCATCTTACGAACGCAAAAAGACCGAGCTATACCAAAACGAAGAACTAATTAAAACAAAATACTTTTTTGGAGCTTATGAAAAAGAAATTTCTCATGCCGGAACTCGTGAATTAAATTATATTACCTCGCCCGATGGAGTTATTGCTATTTATGAGCAAACATCGAGCGGAGATGAGATATATTATATCCACAAAGACCATCTCGGCTCAATAACTGAAATAACCGACCAAGACGGGAAACTACTACAAAGATTCTATTATAGTCCGTGGGGAGTGAGAGAAACACTCGTTGACAAAATAGGCAGAACGATAACCGACCGTGGATATACAGGGCACGAGCATTTACCGGAGTTTAGTTTAATAAACATGAACGGCAGAGTGTATGACCCAATTCTAGCTCGCTTTTTATCGCCGGATAACTATGTTCAGTTACCTGATTTTACGCAGTCTTTCAATAGATTTTCGTATGCTTTTAATAATCCGCTGAAATATACAGACCCTGACGGAGAGTTCATTTTTTCAGCCTTTTTAGGACCAGCAGGTGTTATTATTGATGGTGCATGCTGGGGTGCATTGACGGGAGGTATTTCTTATGGAATAGGAGCAATAATATCTGGAAATGGGAATTGGGGTGATTTTGGTAGAGCTGTTGCTTTTGGTGCTCTAAGTGGTGCTTTAACTGGTGGCTTTGGTGTTTTTTCATCTAGTTTAGGTAGTTTTGGGAATAGTGTGATATACAACACTTTAAGCCAAACTTCCAGTACTGTTATTACTAATACAATATTTGGTAATAAGCTTAACGCAGGTAACATAGCAGGTAGTGTTGTTAGTGGGCTAATAGGAGCTTCAATGTCACCTTTTAATGGAATTGATGGTAATGGTTTTAAAAATGCACTTGCTGAAATTCAATATTCAACACTAAAAGGGGCAATGCTTGGAGCAACTTCCGGTAGTGTTTCAAGTTTATTTACTAATAATTATGATGCAGTTTCACAGGGTTTTATAGGAGGTGCAATAAGTGGTTTCATGGGAGGTGCATTTAGAATAGCGACCATGGGTCCGGTTGTTCCTTATAGCAGATTGGATGAAGATTATGTAAGGAAAATTGAAACAGTAAGAAATATTGCAATTGAAGAACATGGCATAAATAACCCGGGTTATCCTATTGTTCGAAATCCGTGGATACATAGACAGGATGCTTCTATAACATCCAATATTCTTGTAAATGAAAATAATTCGAAACTGGCTTCTAATGGTGAATTAATGATTTATGATGATTCGCGAAAATATAGACACGAATCGACTCATTATTATCAACAATCTGGGCTTGGTACTTATCAATTTTATAGTCGTATTTTTTATGAATGGTTAAAATTTAGCAGAACGACGTACGATACTCATGGCACTCTTGAATATAACGCTCAATATGAATCTATGTTTTTATATTAAATACAACTATGAGATATGTTTTTTTTATATTAAGTTTTCTTTTGTTTTTTTCATGTAATACTTCTTATTATATCGAATACAAAGACTTGTCATCGAATAAATGTGTAAAAACTGAGCCATATGGTTTAGTTGATCATTATAGTTTTCTTTATTTACATATTTTCATTAAATTTAACTCACGAGACACATTAAACATAAGTGACTTTTCAATTGATGCTTATATAAAAAACAAAGATTCGATATTTAATCCAGTTGAATTAGTAATTGATAGTAATTTGCTACATAATATTATTATTAAACCAAATAATTCCACATATTATCTTGTAAAATCATCCTTTATAGACACACATTGGTATTATTTATATGATACTAATAAATATCAACTTATCTTTGTGTTGAATTACATAGAAAATGGAAAAGATGTAATAGAAAAAAACATTTTTGAGCCGATTCAATCAAGAAAATACGAAAAGCTTTCTAAAAGAATAAGAAAAACTCAGGCAAAAAGGAAATTGAAATATCTTAAAAACTAAACCCCCGTTCGTTTAAGACTATGTCTTAAATGCTCAAATAAACGCAAGTTTTTAACTTGCAAAACAGAAAATAATTTTTATTTTTGCTTTAAAAAAAGTTCTTTGAAAAATTTAATCCAACTCCATCACC
>JAFGUD010000230.1 GCA_016938685.1 Bacteroidales bacterium
AAGCGTTTCCGCTACGCTGATGCAGGCGGGCAAAAATTCATTTTCCCCACACCCATTTTTCTTTTTGCCCGCCTGCTCTTTGGCTTCGCCAAAAATTTTTTAGAAGGCGACGGACTACAAAATAAGGGGGAGTAGGTAGGCTCGGTTATTTTATTATATCCCAATTATCCAAAAAGTAATTCATCTCGTGGTCCATATTACCGAGATAAATTTTGTTATTACGGAATTTTATATTTAAGGCGTACCCTGTCCGTTTGTTCACGGAAAAAACTGCACCTTCTTTTATTTTTCTTTCAACTTCGCTGGAAGGCAAAATCAAAAATCTATTTTTTCCTCCTTCACGAAGCACAAAAATATAAAATATATTTCCCTGATTATGCCGCTCAAAGGAAGAGCTTCGGATATGGAAGGCGTAAGTATTAAATCTATTTTTGTGCGCTGCCTTAACTTGAATGCCAAAAAATTTATTTTCTTTTACAGCCGCTATGTCTATTCCAACATCTACGCTCATAATACTGGCATTAAAACCTCTAAATAAAAGCTCGCTACAAACTAAATGCTCACCTGCTTTGCCTGTAAAACTTCCTTCAATGGCAATCTTTTCTTCCTCCTCCTTTTCTTTTTCTTCAATTTTTTGATTTTGTTTTGGCTCTTTTTTGCTTGGATTAAGCGCGAAGATTCCTGCGGATGTTTTAATTTTAATGAAATCAGATGTCTCTTTTTTGTTCTTTATGTCTCGCATCAATATTGCGTGCATAATCAATTCCGGTTTTGCGCTTGGTGTTTCTAAAATTCCCATTTCTAAAGCCAAACGTGTAATCTCCTTGTAGTGCAAGGGTTTCTTTTCTCGTTTCAATATTTCAATTGCCGATGTTTTAAATTTGTTCATGTTTTATTTTTTATTTTTCGCGTTCTACTTTTTTAATGCCTTTCTTGGTCAAAATTTCATATCTTCGAGGCATATTAGCAAAGTTTTCTCTTGGTTTTTTCTTGTATCCTAATATTGGACTAATCAAAGAATTATGTATCTCTACCATCAAATCATCTAGATAAGCAACAGCAATTCTATCAAACTTTTCGCTAATTTCTTGCGATTTTTGCTTTATATCTTCTTGATTCCATTCTTCCCACCTGTAGTTTTCTAAGGATAGATTTTGTAAATATGAATGGTGTTTATTTAAATCGTCGGTTAATGTTTCAAGATGGATTTCAAAAAATTCTTTTTTTGCTCTCTTTAACTCTGGTATTACGCCAATCCACATATCAATGTGATTCCATAACTTAAGATAAGCTCCAGTAAATGCGTATGTTTGCTTGCTTATTTTATCAAGATATTCACGCCAGAATTCTAAAGCTTTAAGATTTCTCTGCGAGGATGGAAGCGACTTATCTACATACTTCATATTCAAAAAAGGAATACTGTAAGGATTAAACAAAAGACCAAGATTGATACTTACTTCATCAATGGCTTTTTTCAACTCATATAATTCTTCATAAACTTTCATTTTTGCATTATTTTCCAACAACTTATTTTGCTGGATTAAACCCAACCAAAAAACTACAAACCAACCGAGAATAATTAGAACAATAGTAATGATTCCAATCATATTTTTTG
>JAFGUD010000231.1 GCA_016938685.1 Bacteroidales bacterium
TGCAGGTAACAGAAAGAAGACCTGTGATTATTAATCATTTTTTATTAAAAATAATACGTTTTTCAAAAGATATATAATCACAACTAGTTACGTTTACAGATACGTTGGCTGCAAGTTTAAAACCAGACACTAATGAAAAAAAAGATTTTAAAAATATCAGTTCTCATTTTAATCCTGACTTTGATAATTAATTCGTTTGAATTTATGTTCAAAGAATTCAAAGACAATCTTCCTGAAATCTCTTATTTTCTTTTGGCTGGATTTGTAATTCCGAACTTAGTAATAGTCTTCGTTCTATTTGGATTTTTTAGAAGGTATCATTTGAAACTCCAAACAGCTTTGTTAGGAATAATAGTTGTCGGTCAGACCATATATCCAATTATGAAATTTGCTGACGATTATTATCCATCTCTTGATTTAGTTGGAGTAGTACTTTTATTAGTATTATTTAGTGCTATGTTGACGTTTTTTATATCAACCTTATTTATACAGACAATTGAAACAATAGGAATGATTGAGATTAAGAGATTTTCAAAATGGTTTCTTATTGCATTTGGTATTTCAATAACTATTATTGCTATTGTGACAATGACTAATAATAATGAATTAATGACTCTGACTCAATTGCCTTTTATTTTATCATATTGGCATATGTTCAAATTTGAGGAAATTGATTCGAATGAAGAAAAACCAGTAGCCAACATTTTGCATAAGTAATGGCAGGCAAAGTGCTAAATATCAAGGTTTGTATCCCGCTCAAACTGCATAGCGGTTTGACAGGTAAGTGCCACGCAATCTGCCACTACTCATACAATTTACAGTTGTATACCATTTAAAAAAAGATAATGGAGTTAACAAAGAAAGACAAGTTTTTTTGGAGATTATCAATTGTTCTAAGCCCTGTTTCAATACTAAGCGTTTTGTATTTAATTGCAGTGTTTACTTTTGGGAATATGTTCAATCAAAGCTTCTATGTAACTAATGAAAGTGAAAAAGAAATAAAAATTACTCCTTTTACAAATTATAAAAATTCAGACTATTTTAAGATTAATCTACAAAAATGGACCTATCCCCCGTTTTCAAAAATAAAACAAGCCAATATTAGTATCTCACCTAAACAAACCCAAAAATTTATCTTTGATTCAGATGGAGGCTATTTGAAAGGATTCGTTATAAAAACTGAAAACTTAAACAAAGTTCTTTATATAGATCACAAAGGGGATAATGCAATTTATTCAATAAATAACATCGACGCATTACAGGATGTTGATATTGACTTTGACAAAAAAATAACAGGAAAAACTTATGAATACCTATTCTACTTAGTTTTAATAATAGGTTTAATAAATATTTACATTCACCTTAAAGCCAGAGCAAAAAGAAGATTAAAAAAACGGGATCCAATAAAGACCTGAGCTAAATACCAAACAAAATCCATCCGTTTTTCAATCATTTGGTTTATAAATCTTGTAAACCATAGCTCACAACCACTTTCACACTGAGCGAAGTCGAATTGCAAATTATGAATAAATCAAACTAAACCTGACTGCCTATCTCCCAAATATGTACTTTTGCGCAAAATAAAAATTGCATGGCTGTTTCTTACCTTATCGCTGAAAATTTAACCAA
>JAFGUD010000232.1 GCA_016938685.1 Bacteroidales bacterium
CGCCTATAAAAAATTACTCTAAAACAGTCCAACTCATACAATTAAGCATGCCGCCGCCTTTGATGATTTCATTCATTTCAACCTGAGCAATTCGGCCATAATAATTCGGAAAGAGTTGAGCGATTTGTTCAAATGCCTGTTCATCTTCCTCTACCCCAAATTTGGGAATTAGAATCAACTCACTAGTTTGAAGAAAGTTTATATAAGCCCAATTATGCTTGCATTTCGATTTTACATTGTATTCTAAATATTTGATTTCCAAACCACTATCGCGCAATGACTGCTCAAACTCTTTCCAACCTTTATAAAAAATATTTGCCACAACCGTGTTGAAATCGACAAATCGCAACATTCCATCGGCATGACCATACCTATCCTTTTTATCCGGAGGAATCAATATTACTTTATCAACTTCAAACAAACGCTCTAATTCAGCAATCAATTCCTGCGGCAAATATTTTTTCTTATTCTCTTTCAATACTTTATCGGTCATTATCACTAAATTTTCCGATTTAAGAACATTCCCTCCATCAATAATAATGTCGGTTTTGACGACATCAAAGTCAAAATTCTTCATTATTACATCCGGGTCAGATTGATAAAGTATATTCACTTTAGATTGCAGATAATCAGGCGTGTACTGATATTGCACAAATCGATTTTCAGCAATTTAGATTGGCATAAAATCGCGCGCCCAAATATCTTTGGTGTTTTTCAGGAATTTGTAGCGCACTCCAAAATCATTCAGAATTTGAAAAATTTTCAAAGCATTAGCTTTTCGCTTTGCATACTTTTCCGAAAGTAACTCCTCCGAAAAATAAACGGTATTAGTTTGATAATCAGGGATCATAATCTAAAATTTAAAATTCCTCAAATGTGATTTGAACCAAATTCAAAACTCTAAATTATATCCTAAAAAATCATAAATTCTTTGACGATTTTGAAATGATTTTGCAATGCTTTCAGCTCCTGCAAATTGTTTTTTGTCAAATAAGGTTGGTTTGATTATGAAACGATAAGGCGAATTTCTGTATTTAACAATATCATTGCAAGCCTCATTTAAAACTGGATTGTTCAAACCATGTCTGAAAGTTTGAAATATCTCAAACTCTTCGACAGGCTTATCGACTATTGTAAATATGTTGTTGGGTATATTTATCTGATTAAAATACTTTGTTATTTCAAACAAAACTCTTCTTGGACCATTAATGAATCTATTTTGTTGATTAAGTGTGTTTTCGACACCTCTGATTAAAATTCCTCCGAATCCATTTTCACCCTTTAAGGTTATATCAAATCCCTGATTATGAAATCTCCATCTTCCGGCCTCCATTTCATGTCGATGAGTAAAGACGTCCTGATGCCTTCTTGAATCATAGAAATAAAATTCAATTTCAGTAAAATTAAAGAAAACTGAATTTACTTGAAGTTGAGATTCAAGAAGCAATTTTGCAGCAATATTGATAAATTGCTCTTCAATTGCTTGATTATCTTTAATGTGTAAAAAATATGTCATCATAAAGTTATTATTTAACGGGTTTCTGTTATAATTATCAATTGCAAAAATTACCTTATATTAAAATCAGGAATAATAAAAAGAAAAAGAAAATATAAACAATTTACATTTTACAGAACTAAACTTAAATTATTAATATTCATACTCTTAATCTATTTTTTCACTTGTGCGAAGTGATTTGGTTTTAATTTCGTTATGGTTACAACGTTCCAAAAATAAAAGTTTTTTGAATACCAAAAAACACTTTTGAAAAAAAGTTAAGCCTTATAAAAATTTATTTCCATGCAAATTACATGATTTTCTGATTGGTTAAAATACAAATATCAGAAGGATATACAACTCTGAAGTCAATAGGAACTATGGTTTAGCTA